>JBIIIX010000322.1:0-3238 GCA_044234415.1 Cyanobium sp. | reverse complement strand
CAGAGCCCAGCTTGCTCCCGCCACCAACCCGGCCAACCGCCAACCCGGCCCGCCGCCGCCGCCGCCGCCGCCGCGGCAGGGAAGCGGTGGCAGCGATGCGGTGGCCCCGAAGCGGTGGCAGCGAAGCGGTGGCCCCGAAGCGGTGGCCCCGAAGCGGTGACCTGACCGTGGCCAACATCCCGAAGGGCAGACGCAGCAGGGCCGGGCGGGCGAGTTGGATCGCTCCTCGGCCGAAGCGATGGTTGTCCCGAGGACCCGACCACCAGAACCGATCAGCGTTGTTCAGGACTGTGCCAGCGGGCCGATCTCCTGAACCCTGTGGCCCGATTCCTGAGCGCTGCCAGACAGCCCGGTGCACTGTCGCTGATCAGCGCCCTTGGATCGCCTGACGGATTGGGCATGGCCAGGTCCCACCAGGAGCCAAGGCGGCCTGGCCGCCGCTCAGCCCACCTGAGCGCTGGCGGCGATCAGTTGATCGAGGGGTTGCCAGCGCAACGCCCGGGCGCCCCCCATCTCCACCACCATCCGCAAGCGCGGTTCCCGCTGGGTGAGGCGGCAGAGGGCGGAGAGCTCCGAACTGGAGAGAACCTGCCCCTCCAACAACCAGAGAACCAGGGGCTGGCTGCCCTCTAACCAGGGGCCCAGCTGGGGCATCGCCCGCTGCACCTCGCCGACGGCGGCACCGCGGCCGACGCTCTGGTGGCCCAGGTGGGGGGGGCGCACACCGTGCAGCTGGAGCAGAAAAGCCTCGGGGTCGCCCAGCCCTCGGGCCGAGCTGATCTGAGCCCGGTATCCAGCCGCCCGCAGTCGACGCAGCAGGCGGGTTTCGGCGCCACCTTCGAGGGGAGCGAACAGGGCGAGGGCGCCGCAGCGCTCCAGGTCCTGGCGGAAGCCGCGGCCGGTCAGCAGCAGGGGCATGGTCTTCAGGCCGGAATCGGCGGGAAGTCTGGCAGCCGCGGCGAGGAGTTGGCTGTGCTGACCCGCCATGCGGTAATGTTTCCTCTTGCGTTGATGTTGCGTGCCCGTCCGCTAGCCGGGCCTCCGCAACCCATCGCAGGGTCCACCGTTGGCGGTGGACTCCATCGGCCAGAGCGGAATCATGAGGGAAGCCAGCTCGTGCGAACGGGCAACAAGCTCTCCCCCACGCGAATCAGAGGTCCCCACAAGGCATCCTCCCTTTCGCTGATCCGCCGGGAAACTGCCTGCGGCCCAGACGTCATTCGGCGTCCATCACGCGGTCAAGCCAAGTCCCAGCCAGCTGATTCGTCTCGCTAGCTCCCATCTCGAAGCGCCGCCCGGCACCACCGGCTCACGCTCGGGGTCACCCTGCGAATCTCGAACTCAGCACCCGCCACCATCCGCCGAGTTGGTGCCGCGGCCCGGTCTAGGCCGGTCGCATCACCTTGAACCCGGCTCTGGATGGATGGTCGTCCAGCTGGCGCTGTTCCTCCTCCCATGTCCATCGGCATCCTCGGGAAGAAGCTGGGTATGTCCCAGTTCTTCGACGACGAGGGCAGGTCCATTCCGGTCACCTTGATCGAAGCGGGTCCCTGCCGCATCACCCAGCTCAAGAGCGAAGCCAGCGATGGCTACGCCGCCGTGCAACTCGGCTTCGGCGAGATCCGCGAGAAGCTGGTCAATAAGCCCGCCCAGGGCCATCTGGCCCGTTCCGGCGATGAACCCCTGCGGCATCTGCGCGAGTACCGCGTCGACGCCGTGGATGGTTTGGAGCTTGGCGGCCAGATCACGGTGGCCTCGTTTGAGGCCGGCCAGAAGGTCGACGTCCGCGGCGACACGATCGGCCGCGGCTTCGCCGGCTACCAAAAGCGCCACGGGTTCAGCCGCGGCCCGATGAGCCACGGCTCCAAGAACCATCGCGAACCCGGTTCCACGGGCGCAGGCACCACCCCAGGCCGCGTCTACCCCGGTAAGCGCATGGCCGGCCGCTACGGCGGCAAACAGATCACCACCCGTGGCCTCACCGTTCTCAAGGTGGACACCGAGCACAACCTGCTGGTGGTCAAGGGTTCGGTGCCGGGCAAGCCCGGCGCCCTGCTCGACATCCGCCCGGCCAAACGGGTGGGCAGCAAAGCCGCCAGCTGAGGAGAACAGCCATGACTGACTGCATTGTTCGCGATTGGCAGGGCCAGGAGTCCGGCAAGGTCTCCCTCTCCCTGAACGTGGCCCGCGAAGCCGCCGCCGCTGATCTGCTGCACCGGGCTGTGCTGCGCCAGCAGGCCCATGCCCGCCAGGGCACAGCCAGCACGCTCACCCGCGCCGAAGTGGCGGGGGGTGGCCGCAAGCCCTACAAACAGAAAGGCACCGGCCGTGCTCGCCAAGGTTCGATCCGCACGCCCTTGCGTCCCGGAGGCGGCATCGTCTTCGGCCCCAAGCCGCGCACCTATGCCCTGGCGATGAACCGCAAGGAGCGGCGTCTCGCCTTGCGTACGGCGCTGATGAGCCGCACCGACGCCATCACCGTGGTGCGCGATTTCGGCAAGGGCCTCGACAAGCCCAAGACCAGGGAGATCGTTGCTGGTCTTCAGCGCCTTGGCATCAGTGCCGATGCCAAGGTGCTGTTGATCCTCGATGGGGCGTCGGATGCGATCCGGCTGTCCATCAACAATCTCGAGAAGGTTCGGCTGATCAAGGCCGACCAGCTCAATGTGTTCGACCTGCTCAACGCCAATCATCTGGTGCTGAGCGAGGAGGCACTCGCGAAGATCCAGGAGGTTTACGGCGATGGCTGAACGTTTTTCCCACCGGTTGGCGGATGTGATCCGCCGGCCGCTGATCACCGAAAAGGCCACCCGTGGCTTGGAGCTGAATCAGTACACCTTCGAGGTCGATCATCGGGCCGCCAAGCCCGATATCAAGGCCGCCGTTGAGTCGCTGTTCGATGTCAAGGTGATCGGCATCAGCACCATGAATCCACCCCGTCGCAGCCGGCGCGTCGGCCGGTTTTCCGGCAAGCGCGCCCAGGTGAAGAAGGCGGTGGTCCGGCTTGCCGAAGGCAATGCCATCCAGCTGTTCCCGGAATCCTGAGGAGGGTCTGAACCACCATGGCTATTCGCAACTACAGACCCACCACCCCCGGCACCCGCACCCTCGTCGTCACCGACTTCAGCGAAGTCACCGGCAATGAGCGGGTGCGGTCGCTGGTGGTGGCCAAGCATCGCCGCAAGGGGCGCAACAATCGCGGTGTGATCACCTGCCGCCACCGCGGCGGCGGCCACAA
>JBIIIX010000321.1:0-3241 GCA_044234415.1 Cyanobium sp. | reverse complement strand
TATAGCCGAGTTCGAGCTCGGGGGCCGTGCGGGCGAACAGGGGCATGGCCAAGGCGGCGTAGCCGGCGCTCGCCAGCCGCTGGCTGAACGAGCGCACCCAGCGATTGATGCCAAAGATCTCCGGCAACACCAACACACCAGCGCGGGGTACGGCGTTGCGGGGCTCGGCGTACCAGCAACGCAGAGGTAGCGGTGCCGGCAGCGGTTGGGGCGGCCGCAACCGCTCCTCCACGATGGTGGCGGCCGTGGCCAGCGGTTCCACACACACCCAGCCCGCCGCCACGTCCGCGCCCCCATCTGGGGATGTGCCAGTTGGCGTGCCAGTTCGGGAGGGCTCAGCGGCATCGGCAGCCGCGGCCGCCGCCTCAGGGCTGGGAGCAGTCAAGGGATGCGGTGGTTGGAAAGCGGTGGTTGGAAAACAGAAGGACCAGGGCGATGGACAGCGGCCCCGGCCGGCAACCGTCACAGCTCCGGCACATCCTGCTATGCCAACGCGGCAATTGTCACCGGAGCCAAAGGTCCGTATGGTGGCCAGCAGCTCATCCGGCCACTCCCGCGTGCGATTCCACATCCAGCAGGAGAGCGACATCCCGGCGTCGACCCAGCTGTACAACCAAATCTGCTTTGCGATCGCCGCCCGGCACTACCCACCGGGCCATCGCCTCCCGAGCACCCGCCAACTGGCGATGCAGACCGGCTTGCATCGCAACACGATCAGCAAGGTCTACCGCCAGCTGGAAACCGACGGCGTCGTTGAGGCGATGGCGGGCTCCGGCATCTACGTGCGCGACCAGCAGAAGCCGCGGGAGATCAAGCCGCCCCCGGGTCTGCGCCACAAAGCCCTGCCCGACATCGACAAGGAGGTGCGCCACAGCGTCGACGGGCTGCTCAACGCCGGCTGCACACTGCAGCAGGCCCGCGAGTTGCTCACCCGCGAAATCGACTGGCGACTGCGCTGCGGCGCCCGGGTGCTGGTCAGCACCCCCCGTGAAGACATCGGCGCCTCGATGTTGATCGCCGAGGAGCTCACCCCCAACCTGGAGGTGCCGGTGGAGGTGGTGCCGATGGAGGAGCTCGAGGCGGTGCTCGAGAGCTCCAGCCAAGGCACGGTGGTGACCAGCCGCTACTTCCTGCAGCCGGTGGAGGAGATCGCCAAACGCCATGGCGTGCGCGCTGTGGCCGTGGATCTCAACGACTTCCGCCACGAGCTCGATCTGCTCAAGGAGCTACGGGCCGGCAGCTGCGTGGGCCTGGTGAGCATCAGCCCCGGCATCCTGCGGGCCGCTGAAGTAATTCTGCACAGCATGCGCGGCAATGAGCTGCTGGTGATGACGGCCCATCCGGATACCAGCAGCCGCCTGCTGGCGTTGTTGCGGGCCGCCAGCCACGTGCTCTGCGACCGCCCCAGCCTGTCGCTGGTGGAGCAGACCCTGCGCCAAAACCGGGCCCAGCTGATGCGGCTGCCGGTGGTGCATTGCGCGCAAAGCTATCTGGGAGCCGCCACCATCGACCAACTACGCAAGGAGATCGGGCTTCTCGCCGCCTGATCCCTCCCCTCACCCGAATGCTGCGGGCCTTCCGAGCCGATCTGGCCATCATCAAGGAGCGTGATCCCGCCGCGCGCGGCACGCTCGAGATCCTGCTCTGCTATCCGGGCCTGCATGCCTTGCAGCTGCATCGCCTCAGCCACGCCCTCTGGCGGCTTGGAATTCCCCTGTTGCCGCGGTTGCTCAGCCAGGCGGGGCGGTTGGCCACCGGCATCGAGATCCACCCAGGGGCCCGCATCGGCCATGGGGTGTTCATCGACCACGGCATGGGCGTGGTGATCGGCGAAACGGCCGAGGTGGGCGACAACTGCCTGCTGTATCAGGGGGTGACCCTGGGGGGCACCGGCAAGCAGCACGGCAAGCGCCACCCCACCCTGCAGGAGAACGTGGTGGTGGGAGCCGGCGCCAAGGTGCTGGGGGCGATCAGCGTGGGGGCCAACACCCGCATCGGCGCCGGCTCGGTGCTGCTGCGCGATGTGGCGCCTGACAGCACCGTGGTGGGGATCCCCGGCCGGGTGATCCACCAATCGGGGGTGCGCATCGATCCCCTGGCCCACTCCGCCCTGCCGGATGCCGAGGCCCGGGTGATCCGCAACCTGATGGAACGGATCGACAGCCTTGAGAACGAGGTCAGCCAGCTGCAGCGCTGCCTGGGGGAGCTGGCCGCGGGCAGGCCGCTGCAGGAACCCTGCGTCGCCCGCTCCCAGAGCCTGCGGGATAAGGAGATCCTGGAGTTCCTCGGCGATGGCGAGCTGGACCGGCCCGCGCCGCGCTGAACGCTGACGCGACGGGGTTGGCGTGCGGGGGCAACCGCAACGGCCCACCAGGGCAGGGGGCGCAACAAGCCTCCGAAGCGAGACCGGCCATCCCAGCGCGGCCGCCTGAACCCCGGGCAGACGAACCACGCAGCGCAGCGTGCTGCCTGGTGGATCGGAGCTCCCGAACCGCGCCCGCGCCTGGCGGAGTCGCCGCGGTGCGCGTTGGAGCTGGGCTCCGTGGTCAGGGTGGCGGCTGGTCCTCCGGCCGATCGGCTGGAGCCGCGATCGCATCCAAGCCCGCCTGCTCCAGACCAACCTGGCCCGGGCCGTTGTCGCCGGGGCCGGCGCCATCGGTGGAGCCGGCCAGCCCGGGCGATGCGGCGGCGAGCCGCGGCCCAAACAGGCCGCTGCCCAGCCGCACCCAGGTGCTGCCAGCCGCAGCCGCCGGGCGCCAGTCGCCGCTCATCCCCATCGACAGCTCCTTCAGCTCCAGCTCGGCGGCCAGGGCCGCGCAGGCATGGAAGAGACCCTCCAGCTCGGTGGCGCTGAGGCCCAGGGGCGCGATCGTCATCAAGCCCACGATGCGCAAGGGCGCCAGCTGGCGGAGCTCCGGCCAGGCCAGGCGCAGCGCCTCGGGCTCGAAGCCGGTCTTGCCGGGATCGGCCCGCAACTTCACCTGCAGAAACACGGCCGGCGCCAAGCCCTCCTCGGCGGCGAGCCGCTGCAGCCGCTGCGCCAGCTCCAGGCTGTCAAGCGAGTGGAGGGTGCCGAAGTGGCGTAAGACCTGGCGGGCCTTGTTGGCCTGCAAGCGGCCGATGAAGTGCCAGTCGAGCGGTTCCAGATCGGTCAGCTCCTGGCGTTTGGCCAGGGCCTCTTGCAGGCGACTCTCGCCGAAGCTGCGCTGGCCGGCGGCCACGGCCTCACGAATCGCCGCCG
>JBIIIX010000065.1:0-12370 GCA_044234415.1 Cyanobium sp. | reverse complement strand
GTCGTGGAAGGCGTAGCAGATCAGCTGGTCGCAGCGGCTGATGATCTCTTGGTTGCAGAGGCTGCTGGCCATCGGCAAGGGCAGCTCGTCGTGCTCGGGCCGGGCCACCAGATGCAGAACTCGCTCAAGCTGCTCGCGGGATTCCGGCGGCTGACGCTCCAGGCTCTGGGGCAGCAACACCGTGAGCCGGCTGGGATCCACCTCCAGCACGCCGCGGATCACGGCGGAGTTGACACCCTGGGCGCCAGAGGTGATCAGGCTGTGGCCTTCCTGGGCGAGGGAGCGGGCCACCAGCTCCACAAGATGAATGGAGACAACAGGCACATGGCGGCTGCCGAGGATGGCGATGCGCCGCTTGCCTCGGTCCTGGAGCATGGCCAGTTCCTGGGAAAGCGTGTCGATCCGATCGATCGCCGGAAAATCAAGAGACCGGGTCACCCGCTGGCCACCGTCTGGAGGTGAACCTAGCAGCGCGGTAGGGCAAGAGGGTCAGCTGGCGATCGGCAGACCCAGGCGCTTGAGCAGCGGTTCGAAGCGGCAGTGCTCCTCCACCAGCCGGATCGCATAGGTGGCTTTCACCGCTTCGTTGAGGCGCACATGGCCGATCGCCGCCTCAATCACCTCCACCGTGGTGAGCGTGTCGTGGTCGACCTTGAGGACAGGAACCTCCAATTCCTCGGCGCGATTAAGCAGCTGGGGCAACGGTTCACCCGCGCCGGTGAGGATCAAACACTGGGTGGAAGCCTCTAGCGCCGCCAGCTGGATGTCGGTGCGGTCGGCGCCCGTGACAACGGCCATGTTGCGGCGGCGGCGGAAGAATTCCATCGCCGAATTCACATTCATGGCCCCGATCGAGAGGGTCTCGACGAGTAGATCGAGCCGATCCCGGCTGCAGAGCACCCGAGCCTTGAGGCGTCGGGCCAGCTCATCGACGGTGACGCTGCGCAGCAAGGGGCTGCGGGGCATGACGCCCAGCACCGGCAGGCCAAGGCGATGCAGCACCGGCTCAATGTCGCGGCGCACGGCGGCCACCTCCTCCGGCGGCACGCCATTGAGCACCACCCCCGCCAGAAGGTCGCCCAACTGGCGGCGGGCGTCGAGCAGGGCATCGACGCTGCGACCGTCGATCCAGGGATGCACCAGCAGCACCGGCGCCTGCAGCCCTTGGGCCAGCGGCACCAGGCCCAGGCCATGCAGCTGTCCCTCCCAGGGTTGTCCGGCGGCCTCCAGCAGCACCAGGTGATCGCTGTAGGTCTCCAGCTGGCGCTCTAAGGCGGCGATCCCCTCTCCAGCATCCAGGTTGCCGGCCAGCAGGCGCTGCCACTGAGAGTCAGGATCGAGGCTTTGCAGCGAGGGGATCAGCTGGCTGTCCGGCAGCCCGAGGGTGGCTCCCACGAAGCGCACATCGGCGTCGAGCAGCGGATCGCCCGGCTGGCGGATCTCGGCCTCCAGGCAGGTGGCGAGGGGTTTGCCGAAGGCCAGGCTCACCCCCTGGAGCGCGAGCTGCCGCGCCAATCCCAACACCAGGGCCGACTTGCCGCTGAAGGGTTCACAGGAGCCGATCAGCAGCGGAACGGGCATGGGACGTGCTGGCCGGAGCCTCCAGGCTGGTGACCAATCTAGGCAGCAACGGCCAACGGCCATGCTGGATTCACTACGGATTCAGCCCGCCGTGAACGCAACCCCTGACAGCCGTGGCGTAGCCGCAGCGGGCTCGGGAACCCGCCGCGGCCAGGACGACCGGCACCGGGGCAGAACGGTGGCGATCACCGGCGCCAGCGGCGCCCTGGGGCAGGCCCTGCTGCGCCGCTGGCATGACCGCGGCGCCCAGCTGATCGCCCTGTGCCATGGCGATCGCCCCTTGCGCCTGCACGATGGCCAGGGGCAGCTGATCCCTTTGCGCCAGCAACGCTGGCAGGTGGGCGAGGAGGAGGCGCTGCGGCAGTTGCTGGCTGAGGTGGATGTGCTTGTGCTGAACCATGGCGTCAACGTCCATGGCCAGCGCGGCGCCGAGGCCACCCGGCTGTCGCTGGAGGTGAACGCGCTCAGCACCTGGCGCTTGCTGGAGCTCTTCGCCGAGGTGGTCAGCGAACGCGATACCGCCGGGGGCCTCGCCGGCGAGGGCCAGCCGAAGGCGGGGGAGGGGCTGCCAGGGGCTGGGGGGAGGCTCCCGGAGGTCTGGATCAACACCTCCGAGGCGGAGATCCAGCCCGCCCTCAGCCCCCTCTACGAGATCAGCAAACGCCTGATCGGTCAGCTGCTGAGCCTGCGGGCGCCCCTGTTGAACCGGCGGCTGCGGTTGCGCAGGCTGGTGCTAGGCCCCTTTCACTCGGCTCTCAACCCGATCGGCCTGATGGGGGCCGACTTCGTGGCCGCCACGATCCTGGTTCAGGCCGACTGGGGCTGGAACCTGATCGTGGTCACGCCCAACCCGCTCACCTACATCGTGATGCCCCTGGTGGCCCTGAGCCGCTGGCTGTACTTCAGCCTGATGTGTCGGGCTGGCGACTCGAGCTAAGGCTGCCGCTGGTTGATGCCGCTTTTTGTTGAGGGTGCCGCTGCTTGACGCTGGCGCTGCTTGCGGTTGCAGGTGGGTTGAGGCGGCCGCCGGTCGAGCCTGGCCAAGCTGATGCGGCGCTGGCCAGGGTGCTTGCCATGGTGTCGCGGGCCAGGTGGTGTTGCTCAGGGAGGTGCTCGCCAGGGAGGTCGCCGGTTGAGGCGAGCGGATCGCCGCATCATCCACGCCGGTGTTACCGGATCATCCCCTCCGCAAGGGATCCCTCAGAACTCGCGATCCGTGAGGATGTCGCAGCCGTCGCTGGTCACGACGATCGTGTGCTCCCACTGGGCCGAGAGGCTGCCGTCGACGGTGACGACGGTCCAGCGATCGCGCAGGGTGCGGCAGGCCTTGCTGCCGGCATTGAGGATCGGCTCCACCGCCAGGGTCATGCCCGCCCGCAGGGTGAGGTTGGGCAGATCCCGGGTGCGGTAGTTGAACACCGAGGGTTCCTCGTGCAGGTTGCGGCCAACGCCATGGCCGGTGTAGTCCTCCACCACGGCGTAACCATGGGTGACCACGTGGTCTTGCACCGCTGAGGCGAGCTCGAAGAGTGTGCTGCCGGCCCGGATCGTCGCCAGACCCTTCATCAGCGATTCCTGGGCGACCCGGCTGAGGCTGGCGGCCTGGGGGTCCACCGCGTCGCCGACGCAGATGGTGATGCAGCTGTCGCCGTGGTAGCCCTCAAAGCAGGCACCGGTGTCAACCTTGAGCAGATCGCCGGCCTGGATCAGCCGGCGCGAGCTGGGGATGCCGTGCACCACCTCGTTGTTGATGCTGGCGCAAATGCTGGCGGGGAAGCCGTGATAGCCCTTGAAACTGGGGACGGCGCCCAGTTCGCGAATGCGCCGCTCGGCGTAGCGATCGAGATCGCCGGTGCTGAGCCCCGGCGCGGCCAACTGTTGAATCTCCCGCAGCACCGTGGCCACGATGCGGCTGGCGCGGCGCATCGTGGCGATCTCCCGGGCCGACTTGATCTCAACCCCACGGCGGCTTTTCTGGATCGAGGGGCCACTGGCGCCGGCGGGGACCTGCGCACCCTTGGCGGCCTTGTCCTTTTGCGTGGAGGCCAGCAGTTCGGCGAACAGATTCACAGGGGGCTTCTCCGACGGAGCGGTCTTTTTGGACACAAGCTACCAATCGCGCCGCAGCACTGAGAGAACGCCATGACCGACCCGAATCCAACGCCGGCGTCCCCGGCCCAACCCAAGAAGGCGGTGGCCCGTCGGCCAGGCCCTGCTGGGGCCGCGGCCCGCCTGCGCCAGCTGCATGCCGGCCTGGCGCCCTTCGTGCTGGCACCGTTGCTGATCACCGTCTGCACCGGGATGAGCTATCGCCTACTGCGGGATTGGGCCGGCATGGGACGGGACGCGGCTCACATCCTGATGGAGCTGCACGAGGGGGAATGGCTCAAGCCCTGGCTGGGCACAAACGCAGAAACGCTGTACGTGCTGCTCAACGGCCTGGGTTTGTTGTGGATGCTGAGCAGCGGCGCCGGCCTGCTGTGGCAACGGCTGCGGACACGGCGGCACTAAGGGTTCCTGGGACCATGAACCGGTACACTTGCTGTTTGGCCAGGTGAGGCGGAGCCCCAGGGATGTCAGCGGAAACCAGTGAGCAGTCTGAACTCCAGCCGTCCGAGCCCCAGCAGGACGGCATCGAATCGAGCGGGGCGAGCGGCACCGCCACAGCGGCAGCGGAGGCCCCTGTCGCCGAGGCAGCGGCTGTGAGTGGTGTCGCCACGGCGGCAACCCCCGTGGGGGAGGGCTCCGGCCGCAAGGTGCGCCTGAGTGCCCAGGCGCTCATCACCGCCTTTGAATCCTCCCAACTGCGGGACGACCTGCCCGAGATCTTTGTGGGAGACACCGTGCGCGTGGGCGTGCGCATCCGGGAAGGCAACAAGGAGCGGGTGCAGCCCTACGAGGGGGTGGTGATCGCCAAGCGCCACGGTGGCCTCAATGCCACGATTACGGTGCGCCGCATCTTCCAGGGCATCGGCGTGGAGCGAGTGTTTATGTTGCACAGCCCACAGGTGGCTTCCGTAAAGGTCGAGCGACGCGGTAAAGTGCGCCGGGCTAAGCTGTTCTACTTACGCGATCGCGTAGGTAAGGCCACCCGTGTCAAGCAGCGTTTCGATCGCTGAGTGGCACGCAGGACAGGGCGGTCTTGGCCGACCTGACACTGCATCCAGTCTGAGGGGCATCACCACTGCGCCGTTAGTTCAGTTGGTAGAACGCAGGTCTCCAAAACCTGATGTCGGGGGTTCAAGTCCTCCACGGCGCGTCTGATGCCTCCTGGCTGGTTACTTCACTGTTCTATCTTCCCGTTTTTGTCGCCTTCAAAATGGAGCTGGATCTGCAACCTGGTGATGTTGTCAAAGTTCTCGAATCCGCAGCTCTCGGCTGGGTCAGAGCTCGTGTGATCCGGGTGAAATCCGGTGGCCGTGTTGTGGTGCAAAGCGATCAGGGACGTGAGTTCACTGCCCGCGGCGGTCAGGTGCGCTTGATCGAACCGGCAGGCTTCCGCCCTTGATTGCACACAGCTGCGCGCCAGCTTGCATGCAAAAGCTTTGTTTTGAGGTCAAGCAGCAGGAATGCCTGGTTAGCGACACAGAGGTGGCAAGCGGATTTTGTTTACTGCTTACAAGTCGGCTTGATTTTTCTCATTTAGATCAAGGCATGGGCAGATCCTTCGGTACGCGTCATTTCTGCAGAGGGGTTTCCTCGATTCTTGTCATCCACTGATCTGGGCTGATTTGCTTTTTGTTCTTTGGTGTTGATTCGATTCCTCCGTTTCATTCCGGTTGCCTGTCTTGAAGCAGTTTGTTGGCTGCTGATCGGAGCGGATCGGTTGGGTTGATGGCAATCCGATCCGCTCCTGCCTGGGCAGGGCGTTGGCCGACAGCTTGGAGGATTTAGCGCTGATCGGGGGAGTTAGCGCAGGGTGGGCTGTGGCGGCTGGCTTGAGGCTGAGGCGCGTGGTGACGGCGTCGGAGCGGGAAAGGTGTACCAGACCACGGCGGAGATGGGGCCGAGCTTGCGGGCCGGATGGCTAGCTCCGGACACCTCGATCAGATCGGGGCGGCCCGCCAACAAGCGCAGGCCGGCTTGGAGCGGAAAGCGGCGCGCACCGTTGAAGAAGCCGCGGAACAGCAGCACGCCGCTGCCGCTGCGCACCTCCAGCCAACTGGCTTCAGCGGCCTGCAGGTTGAGGCTCATCTGGTTGGCTGCCGCCGGCGATGACGTTGCAGTTGTGGTTTCCGTTGAGGTTGAGGTTGAGGTTGGGGTTGCGGTTGCACTTCCCGTGGTCGAGGTCGTGGCCTGGGCTGGGGCCGCCGCCGCAGAGGGCGCCGACGGCGATGGCGTGGCCTCCGGGGCGCTTGGAGTTAGCCCGCGGCCGCTTGGCAGGTTGCTCACGGCCGAGCTGGCGACCGGGGCGTGCCGCTCGCCGCGGCGCACCAGGCCGAACGCCAGGGCCGCGGTCAGCGCCACGACGGGGATGGCCAGCCCAGCCGCCAGCCGCCATCGCGGCGTTCCTCGGCCCTGAGCCCCAGCGGGATGGGCAGCAGGCCGGCTGGCAGGGGCGGCGACCGGGCGTTGAAGGGCGACCCGGCGCGCTGGCCCGCTCGGCTTGGACGGGGCGCCGCTCACGGCCGGCGGCCGACAGCGCAGCTGGGCCAGCTGGTCGCCTAGATCCAGCTGCAGGGCTCCCGCCACGCGCCGCAGCTGGGCGATCACAAACACCAACTCGGGCAGGCGGCGCGTGTCCCCCTCCTCCAAGGCCTGGAGCTGCTCCTGGCCCAGGCGCAGTCGCTCGGCGAGGGCTTCGAGGCTGAAGCCGCGGGCCTCGCGAGCCTGGCGCAGCTCCGCTCCCAAGGCCCGCAACTGGAGCTGATGGGCATCCAGCAACTGGCCTTGGGCCGGCGTGGCGGCGATCACGCCACCGGCGGGTCGCTCTGGCGGCGGCGCAATGGCCTCAGGCCCCGCCGGGGCTGGGATCGAGTCGCGCATGGGACCCTTTCGCACCTGGCCTCCTGGTGGAGCCAAGTATGGCCACGGTTTCCGCCCCTGCCAGCCGATCCCGCGAGGGTGCTCAGCGCCACCATGGCTTCGCTCAGGTCGCCACGAGCGACCCTCCCCTTGCCAGGGCTGCCTCCTTGCCCAGGCTGCCTCCTTGCCAGGCCTGCCGTTGCCGCTCGGGCGGTTCATCACCGCTTCCCCGTGGCAGGGGGCCTGCGCTGCCGCCGGCGTAACCTTTGCCCCCAAGCTGTTCCCGTGCAGGAGGCTGTGACCCATGCAGGCGGTGCCACTGCATCTCCCCCCTGGCAGCGATCTGCGCCGCAGCCTTGAAGAGTTCGCGCTGGCCCAAGCCGCCACAGGCTTTGTGGTGGGCGTTGTGGGGGATTTGTCGCGGGCGGCGTTTCAGTGCCCCGGCCGGCCCCAGCCCACGGTGATCGAGGGGGATCTGGAGATCATCACCCTCAATGGCACCATCTCGCCCCGGGGTGTGCATCTGCACCTGAGCTTGTCGGATGGGGCCTGCCAGGTGTGGGGGGGCCATCTGGAGCCCGGCACCGTGGTGCGAAAGGGGACCGATCTGTTGCTGGGGCTGCTGCAGACGGCTCCCATGACCGCCCCCTCGGTCGTGTCCTCAGCCATGGCTGTTCCCTCAGCGATGGCTGTTCCCTCAGCCATGGCGGTGCCAGTGGGGGTGGCCTTGGGCAAGCCTTCTCCCGTGCCCGCCTCAGCGGAGCCCCAAGCCATGGCATCAGCTGGGCGACCGGCGCCGATTAGGGCGGCGGCCCAGGCCCCAAGCCCCAGGCCGTCCGTGGAGATCGCCGTGCTGGCGGGCTGTCCGTTCTCGGCCCGGGCGTTGCGGATGCTGCGCAGCCTCGGCATCCCCCATCAAGTGCAGCTGGTGAGCAGCCCCGAGGAGCGGGCCCGCGTCGCCGAACGCAGCGGCCGGCCCAGCCTGCCCCAGGTGTTCATCAGCGGGAGGGCCATCGGCGGCTACGACGCCTTGGCGGAACTCCACGGCCAGGGGGCGCTGGAGCCGCTGCGGGGCTGGTGATCCAGCGATAGCCGCTTGGGCCATGCCTGCTCTCGTCCCAGATCGCCGGTCCAACTTCGAACCGGGCCCAGCGAGCGGGAGTTGTTGCTATCAGATGGGCGATACTGGATTCGAACCAGTGACCCCTTCCGTGTGAAGGAAGTGCGCTACCGCTGTGCTAATCGCCCAAATAACGTCCGGAGTGGACCGGCGTTGCAGCGATTGTAGATCACCGCTGGTGCCGGCCCGAAGCCTTGGCGGCCGAGCTCCCTGGTGGGTCAGTGGTTGTTTGGTCTGCGGCTGTTCGGCCTTCGCTTGGCAGGGTTGCGGCTGGCAGGGCTGTGGCTGTCCTGTCTGAAGCTGCCAGGTCTGCGGCTGCTGGGTCTGAAGCCAACAGGTCTGAAGCCAACAGGCCTCAAGCCAACAGGCCTGAAGCCAACAGGTTGGGGGCTGGCAGGGTTGAAGCCAACAGGCCTGAAGCCAACAGGTTGGGGGCTGGCAGGGTTGAAGCCAACAGGCCTGAAGCCAACCGGTTGGGGGCTGGCAAGTCTTGGTCTGGCAATCACAGCCGAGCGAGCCAAGGCCAGCATCCACGTCCTGCAAAGGCCCCGCCGGCTTCTCCTGCTAGCTCGCGAGCGGCAGTCCCAAGCCACGGGGCCGCTCCACGGGTGCCACTCCAGTGGAGTCAAGCCTCTGGCGCCCATGCATGGACCCGAGCAACTGGCCCCGTGCGCAGCCTCTGGCCCCGCGCCATTGGGCCCGAGTGTTGGGACCCGAGCAACTGGTCCCGTGCCGCTTGACCCGAGCGCAGCCTCTGCCCTTGATCCGAGGCCCCGGACCGGGCGCCGAGGAGCCAGGCCGGAGCATGGGCAGCCTCCACAACGCAGCGGCGCTCTGTCATCGGCGACGATGGGGCCAGTTGTTGAACAAGCGCGTCGTGGCGGCAGCCAATGACCATGGCCAAGGGGAGCCCAGCGCGGGGGAGCACGGTTCCAAGGAGCACGCTTCCAAGGAGCAGCTCACCGATGTGCTGATTGTCGGCGGAGGCGTCTGCGGTGCGGCGCTGCTGTTCGAGTTGGCCCGCTATACCGATCTGGGCCACCTGACGCTGGTGGAGCGCTATGGCCGGCTTGCGGCGGTGAACTCCTGCGTCACCAACAACAGCCAGACGATTCATGTGGGCGATATCGAGACCAACTACACGTTGGCCAAGGCCCTGGCGGTGAAACGCACAGCCGAGATGATCTCCCACTACGGCGAATTGCTCGATCCCGATCAACGTGGTCGTTGCATCTTCCGCACTCCCAAGATGGTGTTGGCTGTGGGAGAGCAGGAATGCCAAGGGCTGCGGCGCCGTTTCGAGCTGTTCTCACCCCACTTTCCAGCGATGGAGCTGCTGGAGAAGGAGCAGATCGCCGCATGGGAGCCCGAGGTGGCTCTGATTGATGGGGAGCTGCGGCCCGAGCCGCTGCTGGCGATCGGCATCCGCAATTCCGATACGGCGGTCGACTACGGCGCCCTCACGGAATCCTTCGTGGACCAGGCCCGCTTCGCCCTCGCCGCCACTCCAGAGCGCCAGCTGGATCTGCGCCTCAACACCGCCGTGGCCCGGATTACGCCGGAGGGAGACACATTCCTGGTGGAGTTGCAGGACGGGCCGGAGCAGCCTGGCCGGGACGCCCCAGCTGGCACCAATGCCGCAGCCAACGCCACAGCCACTGGCAGTGCCAACGCCGCAGCCACTGGCAGTGCCAACGCCACAGCCACTGGCAGTGCCTACGCCACAGCCAATGGAAGTACCAATGCCGGTGCCGCTGACCATGCCAGGAATGGCGCCAACGCCAACGCCAACGCCAACGCCCGCGGCAGCGGCTCTGACGAAGGACACCACGCTGGGGGCGGCCACCGCTCTGCCGGGGGCCACCGCCGCCTGCGGGCCCGCCATGTGGTGGTATGCGCCGGGGCCCACAGCCTGCTGCTGGCCCAGCGCATGGGTTTCGGACTGGAGTATTCCTGCCTGCCGGTGGCGGGCAGCTTCTACTTCACCCCCGATTTGTTGCGAGGCAAGGTCTACACCGTGCAAAACGACAAATTGCCGTTCGCGGCGATCCATGGCGATCCGGATGTGCGCTCAGCCGGGCTGACGCGCTTTGGTCCGACGGCGTTGTTGCTGCCGCGGCTGGAGCGCTACAACCGCGCCTCGTTCGGGGAGTTTCTGGAGGTGCTACGGCTCGATTGGGATGTGCTGATGGTGTTCCTGCAGCTGTTCGCCGTGGCCGACATCCGCAACTACATCGTGCGCAATCTGTTGTTCGAGGTGCCGGGACTGCGGCGCCGCCTGTTCCTGGCTGATGCCCGCAAGATCGTGCCTGGATTGCAGCTGGATCAGCTGCGCTTCGCCGAGGGCTATGGCGGTGTGCGGCCCCAACTGATCGATCGCAAACAACGTAAGTTGATGCTCGGAGAGGTGCGCATTGAAGCGATGCCGGGCCTGAGCTTTAATGTCACCCCCTCTCCGGGAGGCACCTGCTGCCTCGGCAACGCCGCGCGGGATCTGGAGACGATCGCGGCGAGGCTCGGCTGCCGCTTCGATCGTGAACGCCTGGAGCAGGAGCTGGTGCGGGCGCCGCTGGCGGTGTCATGAGCGCCGCGGGCGGTGATGGGAGCGCCGGGGGTGAGGCGGTGAGTGCCCCGGCTGGCGAAGCGCTGATCGCTGGGGGTGAGGCGCTGAGCGCTGCGGGCCTGAGCAGGAGCGTCGCAGGCGATGGAGGGATCTTCGAAGGCTGGGAGCCAAGGCCACCCACCCCCTCGCCATTGGGGGATCACGATGTGCCGCTGCTGTCGAACCATCTGGCAGGGCGGCGCATCGCCTTGCTGGTGAGCGGCAGCATCGCCGCCCTGCGAACGCCCGATCTGGCCCGGGCCTTGCGGCGCCGCGGCGCCGAGGTGACGGCCTTCTGCAGCCCGGAGGCATTGCACTATGTGGGGCGCCAGGCGCTGGAGTGGGCCACCTGCCGGCCGCTGGTCACTGAGCTGAGCTGGAGGGCCGAGCACCTCAGCGACGCGGCCCCGTTCGATGCCTGGTTGCTGGCGCCGGCCACGTACAACAGCATCGGCAAGTTGGCCCATGGCATCGCCGACACGGTGGTGACGGCGGCATTGGCCTCAGCCCTGGGGCGCCTGAGCCAAGGACAAACGCAAGTGCTGGTGGCGCCCTGCCTGCACGGTTCGCTGCACAACGCGGTGCTGGAGCGCAACTGCCAGCGGCTCAGGGAGCTGGGGGTGATCCTGGTGCCACCCCGGGATGCCTACGGCAAGCACAACCTGCCCGAGGTCGAGGTGCTGGTGGCGGCGGTGTGCAGGGCGTTGTCCAGCAGCCCCTTGCGGGGCCGCAGGCTGCTGGTCACCGGAGGGCCCACGCCGGTGCCGGTGGATGCGGTGCGGCGGCTGGTGAACCGCTTCAAGGGTCAGCTGGCCAGCGCCTTGGCGCAGGAGCTGGTGTTACGAGGAGCCGAGGTGCGACTGCTGCTGGGCGAAGGCTCCGCGCCGCCACCGGCCTGGCTGCCCCATGGCTGGGCCGACAGCTACGACAGCTACGCGCAACAGGTGCTGGAGGCCGTGGCCGGCGGCCTTGATGTTGCCATCTTCTCAGCCGCTGTGGCCGATTACCGCCCGCTCCAGGCCAGCCCGGAGAAGACCGCCAGCGGCCAGCCCCGCTGGCTGCTGGAGCTGGAGCCCACCGCCAAGGTGATCGAGGCGGTGCGCCAGGCCGATCCCAAGCTCTACATGGTGACCTTCAAATACCTGGAGCGGGCCAGCGTTGAGGAGCTGCTAGCCGAATCCCGTCGCCGCCTGGAGCGCTATCAGCTGGTGGTGGCCAACCGAGGCGCCGAAACGCGAGGCAATGACCAAACCGCCTGGCTGGTGAGCCGATCAGCCTGCCAACAACTGGAGGGCAAAGCCGCCATCGCCAAGGGCATCGCCGATCACCTGGAGCAGGCGCTGCCCGGCTGGCAGGGGTTGAGCTGAGGCCACTCGGCAAGCCTCGCACAGGCTCACGCCAGCCGATGGGGCTTTCCCCCTCTCAGTGCACGCCGTAACGCCACACCTCAGTGTCCAAACATACGGTGTAGCTGTTGTGTTGTTTCCAGCGGTTTGCAGCGTAGTCAACGCGATGCCAGAAACACGCAAGGGCCATTCAAAAACGCAGGACTAGCTGGCATTGTGACGATGTTTTCTGCAAGCTTCCCCGCGTGCCTATGGTGCAGAAGTGGATCATCACTGGAGTTGTCTCATTTCTGGCGTTGCTTGTTGTGTCTTCCTCCCGCTCTTCTGCTGATGACAGAGTCCGTGCCCCATGGCCTCCTGGCAGGCTCCGCGCCGTTGGACAACAGCGGCCGCATCCCGTGTGATCCAAACGGACGGATCGCCTCGTCGTGGCGGAGCACCCCCGGCCACGGCTCCGCCGCCGAGCTCCAACCCGGGGCCATGGCCACGGTTCCCGCCGTCTGCCCCGCCGAGCGCTATGTCCCCACTGGCGTGCTCCTCACTCCAGGGGCTACCTATCAGATCGAGGCCCAGGGCCTCTGGCAGGACGGCTGGATCCGTGTTGGACCCAATGGCTGGCCCGGTCTGCTGCTCGAAGCCTGGAATCGCCTGCGCTGGCAACCGTTCTTTCTGCTCAGTGGAGCCATTGGCCCCTCGGAAGAGCACCTGTTTGCGATTGGCCGCAGTCGCCGCTGGAGCGCACCCACCACGTTCGCT
>JBIIIX010000320.1:0-3253 GCA_044234415.1 Cyanobium sp. | reverse complement strand
ACCTCTTCGATCTTGCGATCGATTCGACCGGAGAACAGCTCGCGAATGGTTTGGGTGGTCATGGTCAGGCGAACAGCTTGGGGCGGTAGTTGTGGTCGGCATCGAGCTCATCCATGAAGCGCAGCCCCGCCGGACCGTCTCGCTGGCCCGGGTAGAAGAGCACCACGGGATGGCTCACCTTGTGGCGGAGGTTCTCCAGCAGCGCTGACGGCCGGTGCAGGCCAAACAACGTCCCCACCCGCTCCAGAAAGACGATGTAGCTGGTGGTTGGCTTGGATTTATCGACGGCTTCGGCTACCAGCTGATCCAGTGGTGTGGAGCCTGCAGCCTTGCCGCTGAGTACGTCGCGGATGGTGTCGCGCACCATGGCGATGCCTAAGTCGGCTTCCCCCTGGGCGATCTCCTCCAGCGTCAGCCCGGCGGCCTCGATCGACTGCTCCAGCAACTGGGCCATCGACAGGCGCTGCACGGTCTTGCCGGCGTTCTCCAGCCGCACCACCAGATCCCGGAGTTCTGCCCGCAGCTGCCACTCGTCCTCTGGTGGGTAGAGGAAGATCCCGAAGGGCATGTCGGTGTAGGTGCTCAGGCCCGCGCCAGAGTTGGGCGCCGTGAGCACAGGCTCAAGCTGCTGCTGCAGGCAGCGCTGCCATTCCTTCTGGCTCATGTCCACACCTCCTGCACCAGGGCCTCAGCGCTGCTGGCTGGCAGCTTGAGGTCCACCACCGAGCCGGCGCGGTAGTAGCTGATCACCTTCCCCTGATGCAGCAGCAGCAGGCGATGCTCCAGCTCGGCCTCCGGCAGCCGGAACCACAGCCAGCGCGAATCGGCCAGGGCCGCTGCCGTGGTGCGGTTACTGGCCAGGGCCTGCAACAGCGCGTAGAGCAGGGGCTCATCGGCCAGGTAGTACGCCGTGAAGCGCCGCTTCACACGGCCCTGCAGGAGGCCGAAATCCACACCGGCCTTGAGCAGGCCCCCAGCGACGCGTTTGCGGGTGGCTTCGCTCCAGCCCGCCACTTCTGGGTGGTCCACGCCAACGGTGCCCTCCAACCAGCTGAGCACCTGAACGGTCTGCAGCAGATCGCCGCCGGCGTCATACACCCCGGCGCTCCAGCGCAATCCATCGCCTAGCAACCGATCGCTGTTGGCCAGGTGCCAGAGCAGCAGAGGCTTCCAATGGCGCTGACCGGTTTCACTGCGGGCGGCCAGGGCCAGGGCCCGATCCCGCCCCGCCGGATCGAAGCGTGCACTGATACAGCTGCAGACCTTCTTGAGCCAGGCCTGGGTGGGGGCGCCGATGCTGTTGCTCTTGCGGAGCTGATCGAGGTTGGCCCGCTTGCTGGCCTCCAGATCCCAGCCCTGCAGTGCCAGCAGGGTGTCGCTGATCAGCGGGCCTCGGATCAGGCCATCACTGCTGTAAGGGGTAATGGCTGGGGCGTTGGCCTTGGTCTTGCTCTTCGGCTGGGGCTTGGCGTTGGCGTTGGCTTTGGCGCTGGCCTTGCGTGCAGGCTTGGCTGCCGCTGGCTTTGCCGCAGCACCAGGCTTCTTTTCTGCTGCTGGAGGATGCACTGCGGCAGGAGCCGGCTTGCGCTTGGCTTTGGTTGCCGTTGCCATCAGCCCGCCACCTGCACGTAGGGCACCACCAGTTGCCCCGGCTTGCCGCAGACGAACCCCGCCGCCAGTAGCTCGATGTGCCCCTGGTTGAGTTCGAAGGGATCGTCCAGCCGCAGGGCCTTAGCGGTCTGTGGGGACTGCTGCTTGGCCCACTCGATGGCCGCCGGATCCAGATCTGCGAGGTCGATCAGCGCCTGGGGCCACTGCTCGGCACTCAGGCCCCAGGCCGCATGAAAACACTCCGCCCACTCCTGGAGATCGTCCATCCAGCGGTTGCGTTCGTTCTCGAAGGCGTCCTCCAGCTGGGGGGTCAGCCGGAACAGGTGGCAGGCGATCGGTCCGCCCGGGGTGGGCTGGATCGCCAGGGCCTCATCGCAGGCCAGCTGGGCCACCCGGAACCCGGCCCGGGTCTGCGCAAACGGTGCAGAACGAGGGAAGCCCTGCTGGAACAGGAACTCCCCCGTGCCAGTAAGCACGCCACTGTTCCACCAGCCCAGCCGCTGGGTCTCGCCCAGGGCCGCCACCACCAGGCGGAGCTTGAAGAGCTGGCGGTAGTCCAACGGGCAGCGCAGGGTGCGGCTAGATCGGCACCAGAATGATGCCTCGCTGGCACCCTTGGGCAAATCATGGCAAATCCCTGCAGCAGCATGGATCTGCCGAGAGTGTGCCGCCGGTTTGAAACGATGCACTCGGTGCATAACTTCTTGCAATAAACAGTCATCGCTTGTGCAACCGCACGGCCTCCTGGTACTCCGCCTCGATCCCCAGCTCTGAGTCCTCATCCGGCGCCATTCGGGACTTCCGCACCCTCCCCCGCCATCCCCTGCGCCAGCGCTTACTCCCGGCCCAGATCAAGCCCCGGGTCCTGCCCCGGCAGCAGGGGCTTCACTCCCGCGTAGTAGCCGCAGGCGGCCTCCAAGGCCGAGACGGTGCTGCCGCCGCGGTCGTGGCTGAGCGTGTGCTTCGGGCTGGGGTCGTTGATCGCCAAGCCCCGCTGGCTCAGGGCCACCACCTCCGCCAGCAACTGCTTCTGCCCCTCCGGCTCCAACGCCCGATAGGCCGCAAGAGCGCTGATCAGGTACTCCACCACATCCATGCTCGGCAGGCCCTGGGCGTTGGAGCGCATGACGCGGTCGGCCAGCTTGCACTGCTGGTTCTTGATCTTCTCCGCCAGCTCCCCCACAGGCGCCAGCCGCAACGCCTGCTTGAACAACGCATCGGCCTCAGCGACGTAGGAGTCACCCTCGCTCGCCAGCAGCGCCTGGGCGTAGGTGAAGAGGTTGATCGGATCATCGGCGGCGACCTCCGCGGCGGCACGCAGATGGGGCATGGCCGCCGCCGTCTCGTCCTCCATCAACAGCAGCTGGCCGAGGGTGCGCCGGGCGAAGGGATTGCGGGGCTCCGTTTGGTTCAGGAAGAGCACATAGGGCTCATCTCCATCGTGGCCGAGCAGCTCGTCCTGGGTGGCAATGTGGATACCTGACATGCCGTGCTCTCTGCGCCTGGTCTCCAGCATCGACCCAAGATGGGGCCGTGAGAAGGGCAAGACGTGAGCTCAGCACTGCAGATCGGTGTAACGGATCGCCGCAACAGCCAGCGCTTCACGCGGGCGTTCATGCAGACGAGTGCAATGGGCAGCGGG
>JBIIIX010000319.1:0-3256 GCA_044234415.1 Cyanobium sp. | reverse complement strand
CAAGTGGTGCAACGGGCCCCGATCTACCCTCGCGGCGAGGCACCGCTGTCGGTGATGGGCTTTGCCTGCGGCACCTGCCGCATGGGCTCCGATCCAGCCACATCGGTGGTGAACCTGGAGGGGCGCTGCCACGGGTTGGCCAATCTGTGGATCGCCGATGCCAGCGTGCTGCCGTCCTGCCCGTCGGTGGGCATCGGCCTGACGGTGATCGCCAACGCGCTGCGCATCGGCGCCACACTGGGGGCGGCCTGATGACGAGCCCAACCCCAGAACCCGCCAGTTTCAGCGGCATCCACCCCTCCGAAGCCCGGCGCATCGCCGAGCGCGACCATGGCGGCGTGCCCTGGAGCCTGTGGGGCAGTTATCTGAGCGAACGCCAGTGGGGCACCGTCCGCGAGGACTATTCGGCCGATGGCGATGCCTGGCGCTCCTTCCCCCACGACCATGCCCGTTCACGGGTGTACCGCTGGGGAGAGGATGGCCTGCTGGGGATCTGTGATGACGAGTGCCGCCTATGTTTCGGGGTAGCCCTCTGGAACGGGGTGGATCCAATCCTGAAGGAGCGGCCGTTTGGCCTCAGCAATCCAGAAGGCAATCATGGCGAAGACATCAAGGACTACTTTTTCCACCTCGCCAACACGCCCACCCACAGCTTCATGCGGGGGCTGTACAAGTATCCCCAGGCACGATTTCCTTATCAGCAGCTGCTGGAGGAGAATGGGAGGCGCAACCGCGACCAGCCCGAATACGAGCTGGTCGACACCGGCATCTTCGCCGATAACCGTTATTTTGATGTGCTGGTCGAGTATGCCAAGGCTGCGCCAGACGACCTGCTGATTCGGCTGCGAATCAACAACCGCGGGCCTGAATCAGCGCCCCTGACGCTATTGCCTAGCCTATGGCTGCGCAACACCTGGTCCTGGGGCTATCCGGATGAAAAGCCCCACAGCATTGCCCTGGCAGCGACGAATGCAGGCGATGCACACGGTGCTGCCATCTGCAGCGATGATCTCCATCATCTCGGCGTGTATCAGCTCGACTGCAATGAGCCAGGACGCTGGATCTTCACCGATAATGAAACCAACAGCCAAAGGCTCTGGGGCAGGGCCAACACCACTGAGTTCCAGAAAGATGGCTTCCATCGCTATCTGATCGATGGGGAAGCCCAGGCGGTGAATCCAGCCCTACGGGGCAGCAAAGCAGGGCGGCTGCTGCAGCGCCAGCTAGCGCCTGGCGAGGAATGGCAGGTTCGCTTGCGGCTGCGCTCTCAGGCGGCCGTGGGATCCGCCGACCCCTGCGAAGACCCCTGCGGCGAGGCCTTCGAGGCCTTGTTCGCTGAGCGGGAGCAGGAGTGGCGCGAGTATTTCCAGCACCGCGTTCCCGATCTCAGCGACGACGACCGGCAGATCCACCTGGCCGGCACGGCCGGCTTGCTGTGGTGCAAGAAGTATTACGGCTGGAGCGTGTTGCGCTGGCTGGAGGGGGATCCCACCAGCCCAAAACCGCCCAGCCAGCGCTGGCACAGCAGCAATGCCTTCTGGAAGCGGCTGCATGCCCACGCGGTGATTTCGATGCCCGACTGCTGGGAATACCCCTATTTCTGTCAGTGGGATCTGATGTTCCATGCCGTGGCCTTCGCCGCGTTCGATCCGGCCACCGCCAAACAGCAGTGCATGCTGCTGCGCACCCCCCACTACACCGCACCCAATGCCCAAACCCCGGCCTACGAATGGGCGTTGTCCGACCCGAATCCACCGATCGGCGCCTGGGCGGCGATGCGCGTGTACCAGATCGACCGCAAGCACACCGATGTGGCTGATTATGGCTTCCTGCGGGCGGCCTTTCGCAAACTGCTGCTGGAATATGGCTGGTGGGCCAACCGCAACGATCGCTCCGGCGACAATGTGTTCGAAGGAGGCTTCCTCGGCCTTGATAATATTGCCGTGTTCGACCGGCGCTTCCCACTTCAAGACGGCAGCGTCATCGAACAATGCGATGGCACCGCCTGGATGGCCTCTCTGAGCCTAAATATGCTGCAGATCGCCGTGGAGCTCAGCCGCGAAGAGCCTGAATATGCGGATATTTGCGAACGCTTTGTGGTGGATTTCGTCCAGCTCGCCATCACGCTCAACAACCCTGGCAGCCATCAATTCCTGAACTGGGATGAGCAGGATGGCTTCTACTATGATGTCATTAAGCGACCCGATGGCAGCGCCGACTATCTGCGCAGCCGCTCCCTCTCAGGCGTAGTGCCGCTGCTGGCGGTGCAGAGTTTCGACATCGACACGGTGCAGCGCCTGCCGATGCTCGATTCGCTGCGCTCGCTGAACTGGTTCGTGCGGGAACGCACCGATCCCAGCTGGGGAGTGGAACAACTGGGGCATTGGCACAACGACAGGTTGCTGTTCACCCTGGTACCCCAAGATCGGCTACGGCGAATCTGCGAGCGGCTGTTTGACGAGGAGGAATTCCTATCGCCTTACGGCATCCGCTCGCTCTCCAGAGTCTACGGCGAGAATCCCTACACCTACACGGAAGGATGCGACAGCCAAACACTGACCTACAGCCCAGCAGACAGCCCGGTAGCAATGTTCGGAGGCAACTCCAACTGGCGCGGTCCGGTGTGGATTCCAATGAACTTCCTGTTGATCGAATCCCTCCAGAAATTCGCCCACTTCTATGGCGATAGCTTCAAGCTTGAATTCCCCACCCGTTCCGGCAACTGGCTTGATCTCTGGCAGGTGTCGCTGGAGCTGGAGAAGCGATTGGTCAACATCTTCCGTCGCGATGCCGATGGGCGTCGCCCCTTCAATGGCAACGTTGAGCTGTTCCAGAACGACCCCCACTGGCGCGATTTGCTGCTGTTTTACGAATACTTCAATGGCGAGCATGGCGGTGGTGTCGGCGCCTCCCACCAGACCGGCTGGACCGCCATGGTCTGCAAGATGCTGCAACAGCTGGCCAGTTATGCCAATGGCTGACCGCAGCCTTGGTGTAACACAGCCTTAGCCTAACACAGTCCTGGCCAACAGGGGCCTTGGAGAAGAGGGGCCTTGGAGAAGAGTGGCCTTGGCGAAGAGCAGCCTTGGCAGAGGCAGCCTTGGTGAAGGGCTGCCTTGGTGAAGGGCTCCCTTGCTAAAGGCAGTGTTGACCCAGCGACGCGTCGCCAGAGCACAGCCGCATCGACCGGGGTCGCTAGCCCCTTTCTCCAACACCTCTTTCTCCACCACACTTTCTCCAACACATAATTGCCGCC
>JBIIIX010000318.1:0-3257 GCA_044234415.1 Cyanobium sp. | reverse complement strand
TGCTCAAGTCGCCGGGCCGCACCGCGCCGTTGCCCTGCAGCCGCAGCAGGAAGGTTTCCACGCCGGTTTCGGCGCGGGCATCGCCCAGCTCCTCATCGCCCGGCGCCATGGTGTCGCCGCGCAGGGGAACGACCACCTGGCTCCAGAGCTGGCCCGCTGGCCAACGGGGGCTCTGGCTTGGAGCGCCGATGTCGATGCCGGGCAGGTTGCCGGCCAGGGCCCCGGGTACGCCGAGGCTTGCATCGGCCGCCGGCAGGGTGCCGCCCACGGCCACGGCGGCGCTGCTCAGCCCCACCGGCAGCACCAGCTGGTGGTCGGGGCCGATGCCGGCGCTGCGATCCAGATGGGCGATCACCGCCTCCGGGGCACCGCTCTCCACGAACAACAGGCGGCTGTAGCCCACGAGGGCGTTGCCGGCACTGTCGTTGAAATCGAGCCGGTAGGCCTGGTACGTGCCCTTTGGCGGCGTGTGCACCAGGGTGGCGCCCGCACCGGCGCTGAGCAGGGCCAACCGGCCCACATCGGCGGCGGCATCGGCGGCGCTGGCGTAGGCCACGAAGCCACTGGTGCGGCTGGTGCCGTCGTCGAGGCTCTGCCAACGGAGCCAGAGCTGGGCGGGGGCTGCGGCGCCATTGATCAGCAGTCCGTTGGTCCGCACCGCGATCACGGGGTCACCGCCCTCGGGGTTGACCCCGAAAGCCCAGGCCTGGGAAGGGATCAGCGAGAAGGCGCCGCCGCCCGCGTTGCGCTCCTGGATCGAGGCCACGCTGAGGCTGCGGGGCAGCGGCGCACCAGGAAGCGAGGGCAGATTGAGCAAGAGCTCGCCACCGCCGCCACCGCCACCGCCACCGCTGAGGCTGAGGGCTGCGGCATCGCCGGCGCCATCGACGCGGCTGAGGCTGACGTCGCCCAGGCCACTGGCCTTGCTGAAGGGGATCCGCAGGTCGCGATCCGAACGCACCTGCAGCGGCAGCAGCGCCACACGCTCGATCGACCCGCCGCCGCCGTTGAGGTCGCTGCGCAGGCTGAGCAGATCGCGGCCATCGCCGGCCAGGTTGGCATCGAGCTGCAGGGCCTGGCTGAGCTGCTGCATCCCCAGGGGCAGCTGGTCGCTGAGCGAGTGCTCCAGAACCGCCAGCGTCACGCTGGTGGTTCGCGTGGTGGTGGTGGTGGTGGTGGTGCCATCGAGGTTGACGATGACGTTGCTGCCCTCGGGCTGGGGCTGACCGCTCTTCCAATCCAGGAGCAAGCGGGAGTCATCCTGGGGATCCACGCTGATCGTGAACGGCAAGGCGGCGTAGTCGCCCGCCAGGCTGAGGCTGTTGCGCAGCTCGGCGGCGCTGGGGTCGGCATCGGCGCTGACCTCAAGCACCTGGTTGGAGCTACTGCTGGTGCTGCTGACTGGATTCGCGGTTGCGGTGTTGGTGATCGTGGTGGTGATGGTGGTGCTCACCATCAGGCGATGGGTTTTGCCGGCCGCCAGCAGCGGGGTAATGCTGCGCCGTTCCAGCACCTCCGGCTGGCCTCCCTGGGCCGGGAGGCCCTGGCGCAAGATCGCGTCCAACTGCACCGGCGTGTGACTGAGCCGCAGGGCGCCGCTCAGCGCTTCAGCGTTGAGGATCTGCAGGTTGTCGATCAGGGCGCGGGCGCGGCTGCCGCTGACGCTGAGCTGGCGGGTGCCGCCGGAGCTGCTGGTGGCCATCCGCAGGTCGCCAGCGGCCGGGGCCGCCCCCAGCCGCTCACTCCAACCCGGCAGGTTGATGGGGCTGAGGCTAGCGCTGATGGCGCTGAAATCGAGCGGGCGCCCGCCGATGCCATCCACCACCACCGCCGCGACCGGAAGGCTGAGGGTCCAGAGATCGCGGGGATTGGTGCTCTCGCTCAGGGAGGCCGTGGCGGGGATGCGATCGCCGCCGTCGCGGAAGCGCAGCTCCAGGGGCTGGCTCAGGGTCAGGGCCGGTACCCCGGCCGTGGCAAAGGGCTGCAGCCACTGCAGGGAGAGGGGCAGGCGGCCGGTGGCCTCGCGGCTGGGCTGGAACACCAGCTGCTCCAGCTCGGCGGGCAACAGCGCCATGGCAAGCAATCCGGGGCTGCCGCCCACCGCGGTGGCGGCCGGTGCCGCCGTGGTGGTGCCATCGGAACGGCGCAGCAGGAAGCTGCCGGCGGAGCTGAAGCCATCCGGCAGCAGCAGGCGGATCTGGCTGGCCGCCAGGGCGCCGGCGGCGCCGGGCTCCACCGCCAGCAGGCGCTGGCGCAACTGCAGGGGGATCAGGTCGCTGCCGCGGTGCTGCAGGTTGTCGCCCTCCAGCAGGCGGACACCATCGAGGCCGATCAGGCCCGGGCGGGTCTCCAGCGCGGGCAGGGCCGGCAGGCGCAGGGAAGCGCCGCTGGAGCGAGCCTCACGGTCGCCGGCATCCAGCACCCGCAGTTCGAGCCCCAGGCTGGAGCCGGGCTGCAGCGCATCGACGAGGCCGGCTGCGTTCAGGTCAGCCACCGTGAGTTCGAAGCTGCCGCCGGCCGCGCCGCCGCTGATCTCCTGCCAGGCGCCGGGTGCGAGGGCGCCGGCCGCGGTCACCCGCCATTGGTGGCGCAGCTGGGAGACGGGGGATTCCAAGTCGCTGCCGGGCGTCCAGCGCACCCGCAGGGTGGGGGTGGTGGTGGTGCCGGCCAGCTCGAGGGCCTGGAGCTGAGGCGCACTGGGGTCCTGGTTGCCGCGCACGGCCAGGTTGGGCACCACGGCGAACGCCTGGGGTGACCCCGCGGAGCCGCTGTCGGCCCAACCCACCAGCAGGTCGGGGCGGCCATCGCCCAGATCCTGAAGGCGCAGGCTGTAGGTGGCGGGACCGCTGCCCGCCGCCGGGGCCAGCCGCAGGGTGATGTCGCCGGCGGTGGCGCGGTCGGGAGCGCTGAACAGGAAGCGCAGGGCGCCGCTGCGGGCCTCCTCAAGCGTGAAGCTGAGGTTGGCGAACTGGGGCGCGCCAGCCAGCTCCAGCGGGGTGCCGTCGCTGTTGCGCAGCGGCTCGCGCACATCATCGCCATCGAGGAAGAGGCGCACAGCGGTGGGCACCTCCAGCAGGCGGTAGCGCTGGCGGGTGAGCGTGCTGCCGGCCAGATCCAGCGACGCCCCGAGCGGATCGCCGCTGCGGAAGCTGGCCAGCACTTCGGCCGCGGCGGGGCCATCGGCACCATCGAGATCCACCGAGAGGGTCCAGCGACCCTCGGCGCTGTCGGCGAGGAAGCTGCGGTCCACGGCCTGC
>JBIIIX010000064.1:0-12426 GCA_044234415.1 Cyanobium sp. | reverse complement strand
GGTTGTTGTCGTTCAGCACCGGCACGCGGTCGAGGCCGCCGGGGAGGGCTTCCACCGTCTGCCGGCGCAACACCACCGCGGCCGCCTGGGCCGGGGCAGCGGTGGCCGGGGCCGCCGGGGCCGGGGGAGAGGGGGATGCCGCGGGGGCCGGCGCCACCGGTAGCGCGGCGAGCCGACCCGGCATCGGCTCCGGGGGGGCGAGTCGGGCTTGGGTTGGGGCCCGCCTGGCGGCTGCCGCGGAGTTGGCCACGCTGCGGGCTTCTGGTGGGTCGGTTGTTGGAGCGGCGTCGCTGGCGATGGTTGGCGGGGATGGGGCCGCGGGGGCCAGCGCTCCGGCCCCGGTCGGCGAGAGGCCGGCCAGCAAGACCACGGGCACGCTCAGCCCGAAGCGAGCCCTCCACCCGAAGGACCTGGAGCGGGCGGGTTCAGCCGGGCCGAGCCTGGCCGGGGCTGGTCTGCCCAGGTCAGCCGTATCCCCGCCCGCGGGAGCTGGGTGCTGGGCAGGGGATGGTGCGGTCATGGGGTGGGCGCGGAGTGATTCGCCTTGGAGCTGGGAAGGGGGGGTGTTGGGGCCGGCGACACGCGCTGAATCAGCAACCTGGAGGTCGTACCCCGGGAGGCGAAGCCAGATCCGGATCTCTAAGGAGCGCTGGCCCCGGAGCGCCGCAGCTCCAACCACGGCATGATGCCACCGCTGCAGGATTGACGGCTGGTGGCGCCCAGGCTTTGGCCGGCAGACCAAGCTTTTGCTGGTTGCGGATCAGGCCTTTGGCTGGTTGCGGAGCAGGCCTTTGGCTGCTGGCTACCCATGCTTTGGCTGCTGGCTACCCAGGCTTTGGCTGGTTGCGGAGCAAGCTTTTCGCTGGTGGCGGGACAGGCTTTGGCCTGCGGACCACCGCGGATCTTGGGATGTCTCCGCCGTTCGGGATTGGCGATGGCTGGGGATTAGCCAGGTCGTCCACCAACCGTGCCCATCGCCGGACAGCCCCTGCACTAGGAGACCTCAAACAACCCCAGCCCGGAACATGGTCGGACTGGGGTGCAATGCGCCTCGCCAGGAGGAACAGCCAAACTGGAGGTTATTCAGAAGTTCCCTCAATCTCAGCTCTGGCCGTTGTCCAAACCTTGCCCAAGCATCCCTGCTCAATTCAGCCCTGGCTTGGCGCCTTGCGCTGAGGCCGCCTTGCTCTGACGGCGCCGCAGGCGCCGGGCCCAGCCGAGGGCCACTGCCCCGCCGGCCAGCGGTAGCGGTCCGGGAACCTGATAAACAGTTTGATACATGTTGGCGGCGATGACGCTGTGGGCGGCAGAGGTGACGTGCACGCCATCCCAGAACAACCAGCCGTCCGCAGTTGGCGAGCAACCTGACGTGAACGTCGTCGGGTTATCAACGGACGTGCAAGCATCAGATATGTTTGTGAAGCCATAGCTGCCGGGATTGGCGAAAATGCTGTCAAACAGTGCGGCCGTATCAAAGCCCATAATGTCCACAGCTGGATTGGCCAGCCGCAGCTGATTCAGGGTCTGAACCAGGCCCTGATTGAAGCCGAGGACCAAGGCCTTGACTGTGGCGGCCTGGAATGGATCACCACTAAACGCCGGCGCTTTGCTGAAGTCCAATAGATTGGGCACCAGCACGTGCTGGGCGCCGTTGCCAATCAGCTGTTGCACACCGATCGCGATGTTAATCATCGAGTTTTTCAACATATCTTCGGCATTGGTCTGCACGGGCGGGGCACCGTTGATCGTGCCTGGCGTGAAGCCATCGGCAGATCCAGATGGCTTTGTGTTCAACCAATACAGCGCATCGTTCGGCCCCATCCAGAAGGTAAATAACGTCTTGCTGGCGTCAAAAGATCCGGGGGCAAAACTGGCGAGAACGCCATTGAGTTGGCTGTAGGCGCTGGTATTGGCATACAACGGCTTGAGCAAAGGTGGCATGTTGGTGGCTATTTCAAAGTAGCTCTTCAATCCACTGGTGGAACCGCCGATGGCGTAAATCGTGCCCCCAGCTGCCAAGGAGGGCTTCAGCGGCGGGAGGGAAGGATTAAACAGCGACCAGAGCTGCTCCATCGCCACCGGACCGTTCGTGAAGCGTCCGTTGGCGTAGTCAGGAAACGGGAAGCCTGGGAGTGGGGCGAGGCTGGCTTGGGTGAGCAAGCCCGAGTTCCCCGCATCAGAGTAGCTATCGCCAATCACGGCGAGCTTGGAGATGGTGCGCAGCTTCGCGGCGGCCGGCTGAACGCTGAGGCCCCATCCCAGCAAGGCCAACAGCAGGGGAAACGCCACCCGGGCTCTGCAGCGACCCCTCGCGCCAAGCATGGCCATCATCCAAATCCAGGAACCACGCCTTGATGCTATTCGTCCAGCCTGTCGCCGCCCACAGGGACGCCGTTCATGGCAACCAGAAGCGGGGGTTCAGGCCGGAGTTTGCCGCCCTGAACCCCGGCTTCGCTTGGGTGTGGGCAACGACAGAGCAGCGCCGGCAAGCGCTCAGGAGCGCCCCAGCAAGGTCCGCGCCATCGCCGCCGCCATGGAGCGGATCAGCTCGGCGGAGCGGGGGTCGTTGAACGGACCTTTCACCATGAAGGCGGCCACAGCCCGATGGCCGTTGGGCAGCTCGATCAGGGCCGCATCGGAATAGGCGATGCCGATGTCGCCGGTTTTGTTGTACACGGTGATCCCGAACGGCTTGAGCTCCGCGTCGGGATCGCTGGAATCTCTCCCCAGACCCTTGAGCATCCCCAGGGGAATCAAGGTGTTGGTGTGGGATGAAGCCATGATTTCGCGGTACAGGTCGCGAGCCCGCGGGCCCAGCTTGTCCCCCGTATCCACCAGGGCGATGGTGCGAGCCAGGTCGTGGCTGCTCGTGGTGTTGGTGCCATTCAGATCCGGCAGCCAGTTGCGCAGCACGGTGGCGGGCAGATCCAGCTTCTGGAAACGGCTGTTCAACACCTGCTTGCCCCCCAATCGGCGAATCAGCAGGTTGGTGGCGGTGTTGTCGCTCACCCGGATCATCTCGGTGGCCGCCTCAAACAACGGGAAGCGGGTGCCCATCGGCTTGTTGGCCATCCAGCCCGCTCCTCCGCCCAGCACCTCCTTGGTCAAGGGCAACGGCTCGTTCCAGCGCAGCTGGCCGCGGTCGAGGTCATCGAGGGCCGCCAGCAAGATCGGCGACTTGATCGAACTGGCCGCCGGTAGGGGCAGGTCGGGCTTGAGCTCGGCATAGCGACCGTCGTCCAGCACCAGCAGGTAGCCGGAGGCGGTGAGACCCTTCTGGGCGGCCGCCAGCTTGGCCCATTGCCGGCTCAGGGCCGTGATCTCGCGGCGTGGCTCGAACCGGCCGAGGGCGAGGCCTCCACCCGGCAGCACCTTCGGCTGGGGATCGGCCCGGGGCACCCCGAGCGCCCCCTGGGCCAGGCGCGGGGCCAGCAGCTTCAGCCCGGTACCCGCCACCACGCCAAGCCCTACGCCAAGCACGATCAGCCGAAGCAGCAGCACCATGGGCTGAGTCCAGCTGGGCCTGCGGTTGCGCGTCGTTCGGCCGGAGGTCACGGAGGCGATCGAAACAGTGCCCCGAAGTTAGTGGCCCTGGTCGCTCTGGCCAGGGTGCGGGTGCCGGCTCGCCCAGCGCAACTGGCCCACCATCCCGCGTAGCAAGGCCACCTCGGCCCCGCTCGGATGAGCCCGCTGCAGCAGGGCCCGCAGCTTGCGCATGCGGGCCCGGGCGGTGTGGGGCAGCAGGAAGCCCACCTCCAGCAGGAGGGTTTCGGCATCGGCCAGGGCCGATTCCAATTCATCCCGGCGGCAGGGGGCCTGCCCGAGGGATGGGGAGGAGCCGAGGGGCGGCTCCATGGCCGCAGCGGTGCCGGCGCCAGGGGCCAACTCCCCATCCCCGGCCGCGGGGCCAGGCTGGCTGGTCCCCTCCAGGCTGTGCAGGGCGTGCAGCACGATGGCCACAGCATGGGAGAGGTTCAAGGAGGCGTAGCCCGGCGCTGGGATGGCCAGGATCCGGTCTGCCTGCAGCAGTTCATCGATGCTCAGGCCCCGATCCTCTCGGCCGAACACCAGCGCCCCGGCGCCGTTGCCCTCAAGCAACCAGGGCAGGGCCTGCCGCGGCGGCAGCGGTGGCTGCGGTTCACCCTCCCCCCGGCCACTGCAGGCCACCACCCGGGAACGATCCGCCAGAGCCGCGGCCAGATGGGGATAGTGCTGCGCTCGCCGCAACAGCGGCCTCCCCGCCATCGCCATGCGCAGGGCATCGGGATCGTTCGGGTCGCAGCGGGGGGCCACCAGCCGCAGGCCGGAGACGCCGAAGTTGGCGCAGAGCCGGGCCACACTGCCCACATTCAGGGGCCCGGCCGGTTCCACCAGCACCAGCTGAAGATCCATGCCGGCAGGGGCGAAGGGCTTAGTCCGGAAGGCTTTGCAGGAATGCCAGCAGATCGGCCATCGCCTGGGGGTCCGGCTGAAAGCGCGGCATCGGCGGCGTGCTGCCGCTCACCACCTGCTGGATCAGCTGGCGGTCATTTTTGCGATGGGTGACCCCATGCAGATTGGGTCCCACCAGCCCTTGGGCCGCCAGCCCGTGGCAGCCGGCGCAGTTGATCCGGAACAACCGCCCGCCGTTCTCCGCCGAACCGGACAGCGCCAAGGTGGCACGGCTGTAGGGGTCTTGGCGCGAGGCCGGCACCACCAGCAGCATCAACACAATGCAGGCAACGGCGGCGAGCATCAATAAGTTCCGGATCCCCAGCCCCTGGGAGAGCGCCAGCGGTGCAGGCTCCTGCTGCCCGGCCGGATGATCGGGCTCCTCAGCCAGATTCTGGTGGGACCCGGCAAGGGAAGCGTTCAGCCAGGCGGCAGGTTCGACCTCAGCGCCGGTCTGGAGGGGCTCCGCAGCGGATGCTGGTGGGGACTTGGTGCCTGTCACAAGTTGGTGGCGGGGGGCAACGCTGCGGCCTTGATCATGGGAAGATTGTGCATCCTTTGCGACCCCAGCCGCCATGATCGAACCCCTGCTCTGCGGCATCGTGCTGGGGCTGATTCCCGTCACGTTGGTGGGATTGTTCGTGGCGGCCTGGAATCAATACCGCCGCGGCAACGCTCTGGGCTGAGGGTTTGAGCCCATGGTGGGCCCCTTCGCTCGTTGCCTTCGGCGCGTTGGCCGGAACACCTTGCGCCCCTCCGGCAGGATCGTTCTCCAGCGGGCCTGCCCTCGGGCTGGGTTGCCTCCCAGCTCTAACTCACCCTGGGTAGAGCGCCGCCACCCCAAACTGCCCTTCTGAACAGGTCAACTGGCGGGATGCTCACCGCCAGTTGACCTCGCTTCAGCTTGCGGACCCCCTGGGATCTGGGGTGTTGAGCTGCGCTTCGGGGCCACCCTCAGCGGCTTTCCCCCTGCTGAGCTCGGGGGCATCACCAGTCCCCTCACCGCTGTACGCCCCTGGCGCAGCGGCCCTGCCATCCCGTCACCCCGCCTGTTGCCGTTCCTGTTCCAATAGCAGCAAGCCGCAGCTGCCGTAGCGGCGTCGGTCCAGTTCGCGCCAGCCGCTAGGCACCGCCAACGACGAGGCGCTGGCATGTTCCAGGATCAACAGGCCATCCGGCGCTAGCCAATCCTGCCGCAGGGCTTCGGCCAAGGGCCCGTAGAGCCCCGCGGCATAGGGGGGATCCGCATAGGCCAGGTCGAAGTGGGGGCGATCGCCGCGGCCCCGCTTCAATGCCCGCAACACCTCCTCCGCCAGCACCTCCACCTCGGGCGGGTTCGGCATGGCCGGCAGCCCGCGCCGCACCGCCTCCAGGTTGGCGCGGGCGAGGGCGGCCACCCGCCGTTGGCGCTCCACCGCCAGCACCGCTGCCGCCCCCCGCTGCAGCGCTTCGCAGGCCATCACGCCGCTGCCGCTACACAGATCCAACCAGCGAGATCCCGCCAACCGTGGCGCCACCAGGTTCATCACCGCCAGCCGCACCCTGGAGGCGGTGGGCCGGGTGTCCGAGCCGATCGGGCTGCCCAATCGCCTGCCGCCGCTGAGCCGCAGGCTCACCGCGACGCCACCCAGGCCAGCCAGCGGCCCAGCATCGCCTCCCCCACAGGCCCAGATTTCTCCGGATGGAACTGACAGGCGGCGACCACCCCCTGCCAGACGGCGGCGGTGACGGGCGTGCCGGCCCAATCCACCCAGGCGGTGACCAGGGCGGCATCGCTCGGGACGGCGGCATAGGAATGCACGAAATAGACCCAGGCGGGCGGCTCGCCGGCCGGTAGCAGCGGGCTCGGCTCGGCGGGCAGCAGTGGGGCCCAGCCCATGTGGGGAATCGGATGGCCAGGCTGGCGCGGCAACGCCCGCACCCGGCCGGACAGCAGGCCGAGCCCGGCCGCCTGGCCCTCGTCGCTGGCCTCGAACAACAGCTGCAGTCCCAGGCAGATCCCCAGCAGCGGCCGCCCAGCGGCGCAGGACTGCTTGAGCGGCTGCTCCAATCCAGTCGCCCGCAGTCGCTCCATGGCGGGGTCAAAGGCCCCCACCCCCGGCAGCACCAAGGCATCGCAGGGGGCGATCGCCGCGGCGTGATGCACCGGTTCCACCTCGGCTCCCAGGCGCTCCAAGGCGCGCTGCACCGAGTGCAGATTTCCCATGCCGTAATCGATCAGGCCGAGACGGGTCATGGGGGGGGGCCAGAGAGGGGGCCAGAGGGGGGGCCAGAGAGGGGGCCAGAGAGGGGGTCACAGGGCTGGTCTGGGCCGGCGCAGCCCGGCAGCTCCAGAGCATTGAGGTGGTCGATCAGCTGATACAGGCGTCCCATGCGGCGTTTGTCGAAGCGGAAGCGCAGTGCCGGACGCAGGATGCCACCCTCATCGCAGCTCTCCGCCACCCGCATCACACCCTGCTCAATCAGGTCGTCGAAGCGATGGTTGAGTTCTTGCACGGTTGGCTCCGGCAACGGGGTGTTGAGCAACAGCTCGACGCGATCCTCAGCCAGCTGGGCGGAATGGAACACCCTGTAAAAGCGGCCGATGCGGGCCACGGCCTCGACGGCGCTGCTGGCCACCATCACCAGACCGCCATCCTCGGGTGAGATCAAGCCCCGCTGGGCCAGGAAACCATTGATCTCCACCAGCCAGCCAGACCAGAAGTCGTCTCCAGGTGGCGCCAGCAACACCAGCGGGATGGGCGGCGTGCGGCCGGTTTGGGTGAGGGTGAGGGATTCGAACAACTCATCCAGGGTGCCAAAGCCCCCCGGCAGCACCACCACAGCGTCGCTCTCACGCAAAAAGAAGAGTTTGCGGGTGAAGAAATAACGGAAATGCAGCAGTCGCCCTTCGCAACTGCTCACGTAGCGATTGGGGTGCTGCTCAAACGGCAGGTCGACGTTGAGACCGATGCTGTTTTCGCAGCCCGCACCGGCATTGGCCGCCTCCATCACGCCGCCGCCGGCGCCGGTGAGCACCGAAAACCCGGCAGCCACGGCCTCGCGGGCCACCGCCTGGGCCAGGGCATAGATGGGATCAGGCTGCTGGGCCCGCGCTGAGCCGAACACACAAATCTTGCGGGCGTTGCGCCAGGGATGGAAGACCTCCAAGGCCTCCTCTAAATCACCCAGGCAACCGCTGATGAGCTTCCACTCCGAGTAACCCGTTTCGGCGCGGCTAATCCTGAGCAGGGAGACGAGGGCGCGCTCAATCAGGCGCCGTTGCGGGTGCGCCGACATTGCGGCAGCCAGGGCCTCGAGTGGGCTCTGGCCGCCACTGGAGCGAACCGTGATCGGGGTAGAGCCGCTCAGATGTGTTTGGAAATCGTGCTGGTGAGGGTGGGCTTAGGGACGGCACCAACGACGGTATCGACCTTCACACCATTCTTGAACAACATCAGCGTGGGAATGCTGCGAATGCCGTACTGGCTGGCGACATTGGGATTCTCATCTGTATTCAGCTTGTAGACCTTGATCTGTCCGGCGAAATCCTTGGCAATTTCATCGACGGTCCCCGACACCATGCGGCAGGGGCCACACCACGGCGCCCAGAAATCAACCAGGACCGGCACAGGACTTTTGAGGACATCGTTCTCAAAACTGGCGTCGGTGACATCGGCGGCGCTGGACATCCGGAAGAGGGCAGGGAGGAGGGTGATGAAACGAATCTAGCAACGCTGTCCGGGACGACTCCAGCAACAAACCACAAACCTTTGCAGGCCGTTGTATCGGCGGCAGCGGAGCCGGGCGCCTGGCCTCGGCCATGGTGGACACGGCGGCACAAGCCTCGTCGCTCTGGGCCACGGGAGGGGCGGAGCGGCGCGCTGGAGCCATGGGGAGCACGGCTGGCGAGGATGGGCGGGATGCGGCCGGGAGCCTCTCTGTGGGGATCGCGGGCGTGGTGCGGGCGGTGCGGGAGGCGGTGCGGGATGGCGCCGCGCCCTGCCCGGGCACCTAGCGGGCAGCGGGATGAAGACAAAAAGCCCGGGCGCGCCGGGCCGGGGGGTGTGAGGAGTGTGCGAGCCGGAGCCCCCACGTCTTGAGAGTAGCCCCCGTCTTCTCCCTCTGTCCTGAGTCTCGGAGAGGGATTGTTGCCGGGAACGCCCGCCGCGGCGGCACCTCCGTGGCGCCCCGATCGCCGCGAGCCGCTCCGCTCACTTGCCCATCCCCAGATGCTGGGCCTTCTGGTACACCTTGCCTTCGGTGAGTAGCGATGGCGCCACCACCACCTCCACCTGATGCATCTCGCTGAGGGTGCGCGCCCCGAGCGTGCCCATGGAGGTGCGGATGCAGCCCAGCAGGTTCTGGGTGCCGTCGTCCAAGGCGGCGGGTCCCCGCAGGATCCGCTCCAGGCTGCCGGTGGTGCCCACACGGATGCGCGTACCCCGCGGCAACACCGGGCTTGGGGTGGCCATGCCCCAGTGGAAGCCGCGCCCCGGAGCCTCCGCCGCCCGGGCGATCGGCGAGCCGATCATCACCGCGTCGGCGCCGCAGGCCAGGCACTTGCTGATGTCACCCCCCGTGACGATGCCTCCATCCGCCACCACCGGCACATAGGTGCCGCTCTCCCGTTGGTAATCGTCGCGGGCGGCGGCACAATCGGCCACCGCCGTGGCCTGGGGGATGCCGATGCCAAGCACGCCGCGACTGGTGCAGGCGGCCCCCGGACCGATGCCCACCATCACCCCCGCCGCACCGGCCCGCATCAGGTTCAGGGCCACGTCATAGGTGACGCAGTTGCCGATCACCACCGGCACGCCGAACTCGCGGCAGAGGGCCTCAAGATCCAAGCTGCGCTGCCCCTCCTGTCCGATGTGCTCGGTGCTCACCACCGTGGCCTGCACAAAGAACAGATCGGCGCCCGCCGCGGCGATGGTCTCCCCGAACCGCAAGGCCGCCGCCGGCGTGGCGCTCACCGCGGCGATGCCGCCCCGCTCGCGGATCTCGGCGATGCGTTGGCGGATCAAGTCCTCCCGCACCGGCTGGCTGTAGAGCTCCTGCATCAGCGGCACGAAGGCGTCCTTGTCCACCGCCGCGATCCGGTCCAGCACCGGGTTGGGATCGTCGTAGCGGCACTGCACCCCCTCCAGGTTCAGCACCCCCAAGGCGCCCTGCCGGCTCAGCTCCACGCACATCGCCACATCCACCACGCCGTCCATGGCGCTGGCGATGATCGGTATTTCACGGCGGATGCCGCCCAGGGTCCAGCTGCAATCGGTGACCCCTGGATCGACGGTGCGACCGCCGGGAACGAGCGCGATCTCATCAATGCCATAGGCGCGACGGACGACGCGGTTGCGACCGAGCTGAATGTTCACCGGACCTTTGCCTGTGCCGCCAAGCTATCAATCGGCCCCATGGCGTCCGCCGCCGGCTCAGGCCCGGCCGCGGAACGTGCTCCAGCGCTGCTTCCAGGAACTGATCAGGCGCTCGCGGTCGCTGGTGCGCACCAGGTTGATGACGCTGAACTTCACCAGCACGACCACGCCCACCAGCTGGAGCAGCCGCGGCACCAGCGGCAGGCTATCCAAAGTGTCGATCAAGGCCCCGTAGAGGCGCAGCAGCACCAGGGCCAACAACAGCAGGGCCAGCCCCCGCAGCGGACCCTGGAGCTTCTCCCAGCGCGCCGGCAGGTCCTGCTGCCGCAGCCAGGCGCTGACGCGGCTGATCAACAGATCGAACTCGCCTCCCTCGCCTTCGCCCCTGGCCCCCCCCTCCAGCGGCGGCACGCTGATGGTGCTGGCGATGCCTTCCGGGGTGCTGGCCGCGACAGGTTCAGGGGCGGCCGCCGCGGGCGTAGCCGATGGGAAGGGGGCGGAAGGCAGCGCCGCGGACACCGGGTCGCCGCCGCCGGGGAACGAATCGCCGCCGATCGGGGCGGGGGCGGTCGTGGTTGCCGGTGCCATGGCGGCGGCGCCTTCGCCAGGGGCCGCAACAGCGAACGGATTGGCAACCACAGTCCCTGGGGTTGGGGTTTCGCTGGCGGGCGTGGCTTCAGGCGTTGCCGGGGGGGCCTCCGCGGCGGGCGCCTGGCCCTCCTGAGGCCAGCTGGCCTCGGTCACCGCCGCGGGGATGGCCGGCTCAGGGCCTGGCTGGTCCTGGGCAGCGGTGGCTTGGGGATCCTCGGGCGGCAGGCTGGAATCGACCATGGCGGCAAGGCTGGGCAGACCTGGCGGGAGCTTACGGCCGTTTCCCGGTCCTGCCCTTGAACGTTTCAGCAGTGCGAAGCGGTTCAGCCCTCGAGCGGGATCAGGGCGCTGCGCTCGCTCAGCTGCCGCGACGGCAGCCGCAACGGGAAGCGGTCCTGCCGCAATCGCAGGATCAGCTCCTCGGCCAGCTCCGCCGCCAGCCGCGGACTGTGGGCGGGGGCGGTGCTGACCAACCGCCCCTTCACGCTGATGGATCCCGAGCGCGCCGCCTCGTGGCTCACCCAGCCCAGGTTCGGCTTCACCCGACGCGGCACCGACAGATCCAGCACCGGCAGCTCCAGCTGGCGATCCGGGAGCGCCGCCGCCCGCGCCACCTTGGCGTTGATCAACGGGATTGGCGCCGCCACCGCCACCAACAACGCACTGCCATGGCCCTCGAAGAAGCAGGCCCGCAGCCAGCGGGGATCCAAGGCGTGCAGATCCACGCTCAGGGCCGCCACCGCGCCCGGTCCGCGGGCGTGGCCGCTGGCCTGCCGCTGGGGTCTGGGCTGGTGGGCACTGCCGCAGCCGAGCACCCAGCCGAGCCCGCCGGCCACAAGCACCGGAGATCCCGGCCCCAACAGCCCCAGGCCCGGCATCGCCAGACCGATGCTGTCGGCTCCGGAGCAACTCACCAGCCCATTGCCCAGGGGGCCGAGCAGCGGACCCAGGGGGCTGCGCAGCAGACCCGGCGCCGTGCTCACCGCCACCAGGCCGTTCTCCACAATGCCCCGGGCCAGCACCAGCCGACCGGCGCCGATGCGCTCAAGGCAAAGCTCCGTGTGCAATGCTCGCCGCGGCTGCAGTTCCGTGGCTTCACCGCCGGCGCGAAACACCAGCGACTGGCCCGCCAGCAACCGCGCCAACGCCTGGGCACCGCCGCGCCGCTCGGCAACGTTGGGGGCGCTGCCGAGCGGCAGCACCAGCTCGCCGCTGGATCCCACCACCAGCGCCGCCACGCCATCCAGCTCCGCATCCCGCATCCGGATCGGCGGATCGCTGGGCCCGAGGCTCAGATGCAGGCTCGCCAGATCGCTGAACTCGGCATTGGCCGCCACCACCACATCGGTGGCGGCGTAGGCCTCCGCCAAGCCTTCGGCCGCCACCAGTTGGCGGAACGCCGCCGCGCTGCTCACCCGCAGCTGGCCCCGGCGCTGGCGGCGCCGCAGCTCGGTTTCGCTGCGGCCTGGCAGGCGGGGCGCAGGGGTTGGCGGGGGGTCGGACGCGGCGGGCATCAGCGGTCGCGTTGGAGGCACTGAAACAGGAGGGTCTTCGATAGAATGGCTCCACTACCACTGGTGTCTGAATGGCCGATCCCACCGGAACGCCCCCCGGGGACGGCGGAGCGGGAGGCTCAGACAGCCGGATCATCCAGACGGATCTGCGCAACGAGATGTCGCGCTCCTACTTGGAGTATGCGATGAGCGTGATCGTGGGCCGGGCTCTGCCCGACGCCCGCGATGGCCTCAAGCCGGTGCACCGGCGCATTCTTTACGCGATGTATGAGCTAGGTCTTTCGAGCGACCGGCCTTACCGCAAGTGCGCCCGCGTTGTTGGTGAAGTGCTGGGTAAATACCACCCCCATGGCGACACCGCCGTCTATGACGCCCTGGTGCGGATGGCCCAGGATTTCTCGATGCGGATGCCCTTGGTGGATGGGCACGGCAATTTCGGTTCGGTCGACAACGACCCGCCGGCGGCGATGCGCTACACCGAATCGCGCCTGCAGGCACTCACCAGCGATGCCCTACTGGAGGACATCGAAAGT
>JBIIIX010000317.1:0-3277 GCA_044234415.1 Cyanobium sp. | reverse complement strand
AACGCCCATCCCCAGGCCGCCTGCAACAGGGTATTGACCGTCACCGCATTGGCTGTCGCGGCCGCCTGCAACCGGTTGGAGAGCTCCGGCGCCAGCATCCGCGTCAAGGTTGACGTTGCAGCGGGATCCTGGGCGGTTGGGGAGCGCTCGCAGGGAAAACGCCCCATGGGCATCGTCCCCGCCAGAGCCCTTTGCCAGTGGTCCCTCGCCGCCGCAGTGGCCCCTTCCTTCGCCGAGGGATGACGCAGCAGATGCCGCAGAAAGGCGTCGTCCACGGCTGGGCAGGTCAGGTCGCCGCAGTCGGGACTGGTGGGCAGTTCGCTGTCGTAAATGGCAAATACTTCGCGCAATACGGTAGTCATTGAGCGTCCATCCACGAGAATGTGGTGGACGCTCCAGCATGCCCGCCAGTCGTGCTCGGATAGCTGCGCCAGGAGCAGCCGAGTGCACGGCGGACGGGAGAGTTCAAAGCCCAGCTGCCGATCCCCCCTCAGCGCCTCCTCCCAGCGCACCTCCGCGGCGGCAGGGTCATCTCGGAGGTCGAGAAGCTCAAAGGGGAGCCTGGATTCTGCAGCGATCAGCCATTGGAAAGGAAGGCCCCTCTCGTTCCAGCCGAATCCAGCCCGGAGTGCCGGATGGCGCCGCCACACCCGCCGCCAGGCCGAGTACCAGCGCGGCGGATCCACCCCTGCCCCGAGCTCCATGACCCATTGCTCAAGGTACAGATCGGCGTGCGGGGCAATCTGCTGCCCAGCCAGTAGCGCGGTCTGCAGAGGGGTAAGGGGCAGCCGCCCCACGCCACCAGGATGGCCCAGCGACTGGTGGGTGAGCCGGCTCATTGGAGCGTTGCCTCCTCAACACCGCGCCTCAGGATGCAGCGGTGCCGGGTGCAGTGAAGTCCGTGATCGTCGAGGCCGCAACTAACGGACCGTGCCAGGATCTCCAGCCCGGAGCGTTGGATTGCGGCAAGGGTTTGGGCGAGTGGGGAGAAAAACTCCAGCCGGCCATGGGGGCGTGTCGCAAAGGCCCAACTGCCACACCCAGGGATCTTGACGCGTTGACCCAGGATCAGCTCACGCTGATCAGAGGCGTGGCAGGCGACCAGCGATTTCTGAACATCTGCCAGCTGGTTATCGCCATCAGCGTCGACCAGCTCCACATCTTCCATACACCGGTCATCGGTGAAGCTGATCAAGGCCAGGCCCGCTGGGGAGAGCACCCTGCGGGCCTCTCGAAAAATAGTAGGCACATCACTCGGGTGCACACAGTTCACCAGGAAATCCTGAATCACCAGGTCGATAGACGCATCCATGACCACGCCACGGAGATTGCGCGCATCCGCCATGCGATATCGCATGGCCGGTATTTCGCGTCCGATACGGGTGTATGTCGCAGTAAGATCATAGAGATCGATGGCAAGAATATCCACATCGCTCAGGCCAGCGGCTGCAAGATAGTTGCGCAGATCCAGGGCATTGTTTGGAGCGGCATAGCCTTCGATGAGGCATCGGCATGGATCGGGCAGGCGCCCATCGGGCCCGAGTTCACCATGCATGGGGGCGAACATGGTGAGGCTATCGAGGAGATCTGGGGCCCGTGGGGTGCCGTGGGGCTGGTCTCGAAGATAGCGGGAAATGAAATGCACTAATTCTTGGCTAAGCCTTGCCTGGGGAATCGCAATATCAGCGGCTAAGAGTTTGTCCCGGTCGAAGGTTCGCCGGCTTGGATTGGTTCCTATGCTTGCCTGTTCTCCCATGGTGCTGGGGATGGCTCAAGGGATGATCTGTGAAATCTACACCATGCTGGTTCTGCCTTCGCTGAACGATGGTTGGGTGGAGGTTGTTTTCCGCATGGAGACTGGAGCGTTCTCGTCATGATTGGTGGTTGGCTTGTGTGCTCTGTTCTCGTGCGTTCTCGGTCAAGGCAGATCGACTTGGTTGCTCTGCGAAATGGAGCCATGGCAGCAGCTCTTGTCGCTCAGCTGAGGCCTTGGTTCACACCTCACCCCATGCGCTAACGCCAGCGTTTGGCCTGCCCGAGTAGCCAGGCGCTGGGCTCCTCCGGCTTGTGCTGGCCAGGTCGGGCGGCACTGGGGGATTGGCTTGATGGCGCCTCCATCCAGCCATCAGGCCGGGAGCCTCCGGCGGGCCTTGGCTCGCTCTTCGGGATTCCCATCGGCGCCGACAGCCTCCCCAGGATCGGCCGGCCTGCCGATGGGCACCCGGGAGAATGGCCAGGGCCCTAAGGAGGAAGGTTTGGCCGATCCGGGAGCCAGCGGGCCGCAGGCGATCGCCCCCCACGGCGGCAACCGCATCGCCGCGGCCGCCCGGCTCGGTTGCCGCCCCGGCGACCTGCTCGATGCCAGCGCCTCCCTGGTGCCGTTCGGCCCACCGGCCCGGCTGCGCTGGCGCCTGCTGCGGGAGGCCCTCAGCGCTGGCAGCGCCGTGCGCGACTACCCCGACCGCGACGCTGCTGCCTTGCGCCAGGCCATCGCGGCCTGGCACGGACTCGACCCCGCGATGGTGCTGCCCGGCAACGGCGCCGCCGAACTGTTCACCTGGGCCGCTCGGGATGCCGCCGCCTGCGGCGTCAGCCTGCTGCCCCAGCCCGGCTTCGCCGACTACGGCCGCGCCCTGGCCTGCTGGCAGGCCCCCTGGTCGCCCCTAACCCTGCCGTTGGCCTGGGATGGGGCCTGGCCCCAGCCGTTTCCCCTGGCTGACGCCGCGCTGGAGGCAACCGCCGCCGCTGGCCCGGCCCGGGTGCTGTGGGTCACCAATCCCCACAACCCCACCGGCCAGCTCTGGAGCGGCGCTTCGTTGGCGGCCCTGCTGCCGCGCTTCGCGTTGGTGATCGTGGATGAGGCCTTCCTGCCGTTGGTGCCCCAGGGGGAAGCCCAATCGCTGCTGCCGTTGCTGGCCGAGCATCCCAACCTGGTGGTGATCCGCAGCCTCACCAAGCTCTGCGCCATCGCCGGCCTGCGGCTGGGCTATGCCCTTGGCCAGCCGGAACGCTTGCGCCGTTGGGCCCGCTGGCGCGATCCCTGGCCGATCAACGGCCTGGCCAGCGCCGCCGGCCTGGCCTTGCTGGAGCACCCGGCCAGCCTGGAGCGCTGGCAGGGGCGGGTGACCCGTTGGGTCGCCACGGAAGGTGTCTGGCTGGCCAGCCGCTTGGCGCTGCTGCCGGGCCTGGAGCCCCAGCCCAGCGCCACCAACTTTCTGCTGGTGCGGGGTCGGCGGGGCGGCCAGCCCGATTCGCTCGAGCCGCTGCGGCTGGCGCT
>JBIIIX010000063.1:0-12537 GCA_044234415.1 Cyanobium sp. | reverse complement strand
CCCAGCACGACTCATTAAACCGGCCTGCGGCAGGGCGGGGTGGCTAGGGTGGCTGCGGCATTCCTCCGCCGTCGCCATGACTCCGATCGACTGGCTGTGGATCCTGCATCCCGCCTTGATGGTGGTTCTTGCCTATCCCTTGCTGGGGGCGGTGCTGTTGCTGGCGCGTCGCACCCGCCAGAGGCGTTTGACGCGCAACCAGGCCATCCCGGTCAGCAGCGGTGGCGAGCACCGGGACCTGGGCCGCTGGCTCAGCGTGGCGGTGGTGGCGGGGGTGCTGTTGGCCTTGGTGGTGGTGATCACCACAAAAAGCATCGGCCCCTTCCCCGGCGGCTCCAGACGCCTGGCCTTGCTGGGCTTGGTGGGATTGGGTTCCGCGGCCAGCCTCGCCGCCCTGTTGCGGGTGAAGCAAGCCGCCTATCGGGCGGTGTTCGCCTTGCTCTGTTGGATCGGCCTGTTGGCGCTGGGCAGCCAAGACGAAGTCTGGCGGCTTAGCGATAACCCCCTCAGCCCTGGCTTCTGGCAGTCCCATTACTGGGGTGGCATGGGTTTGGTGGGGCTGTTGCTGTTTTCCTTGGCTGCTCAGCCTGAGATCCAACGCCAGCTCAGCTGGCGCCGATGGCATCTGCTCGCCAATGGGCTTGCCTTGCTGATCTTCATCGCCCAGGGCATCAGTGGCAGCCGCGATCTGCTGGAGATTCCCTTGAGCTGGCAGAAGCCCTTCATCTACAGCTGCGATCCCATCCAGCGCGTCTGTCCCACCCCGCAACCCCCGGGCTGAAGGCCATGCCCGCCGCCGCTGCCGTGCTGCTGACGCTGTTGGGGCTCCATTACCTGCTCTGGCGCATCGGCAGCACCCTCAACCTCGCCTCGCCCCTGGCCGCCAGCCTCAGCCTCTTGGCCCTGGCGGCGGAGCTGTCGATGCTGGCCAGTTTCTTCTTGCTGTTGGCCTTCAGCCTCTGGCCCTCGCCTCGCCCCGCCACCGCCTCTCTCGTTCCGGCCGACGGCCAGCCCGCTGGGGGTTCCGCTGTTCCGCCCGAAACCTTGGCCCGCGACGCCCGCGCCAACGGCTCCTTCGCGGCGGTGGCGGACGACAAGGCTGGTGACAGGGAGGAGCATGCCGTGGATCCCGCTGACCAGTCCGACGTTGCCCAGGCGCCCAGTGTGGATGTGTTGGTGCCCAGCTATGGCGAACCACCGGCCTTGATCGAGCGCTGCCTGCGCGGCTGCCTGGCGATGGACTATCCGCAGCAAACGGTGTGGCTGCTGGATGACAGCGGCCGCCCGGAGCTGGCGGCCTTGTGCGAGCGGCTCGGGGTGCGCTATCTCCACCGCCCGGAGCGTCGCCACGCCAAGGCCGGCAATCTCAACCACGCGTTGGCCCACTGCCGCGGCGCGCTGATCGCTGTGTTCGATGCCGATGTGGTGCCGCTGCATTCCTTCCTGCGCGACACCGTGCCGCTGTTCGTGGATCCGCGCTTGGGCTTCGTGCAAACGCCCCAAAACGCGATGAATGCCGATCCGGTGATGCGCAACCTGCGGCTGGAGCGCTGGCTGATGCCGGATGAGGAATGCTTCTACCGCTGGATCGAACCCTGCCGCGAGGCGGTGGGCGCGGTGGTCTGCGCCGGCACCTCATTCCTGATGCGCCGCGAGGCCCTCGATCGCGTCGGCGGCTTTGAAACCGGCACCCCCTCGGAAGACCTAGCGACCGGCATCCGTATCACCGCCTTGGGCTATCGCAATCGCTACCTGTCTCGCAAGCTCAGCGCCGGCCTGGCGCCGTTCACCGTGGCGGCGATGGCGCGCCAGCGTTGCCGTTGGGCCAGCGGCACCGTGCAGGTGCTGCGCACCGGCGCCAATCCAATCACCATTCCTGGCTTGAACCCGCTGCAGCGGCTGGCCTATCTGGAGGGAATCCTGCATTGGTTCACCGTGCTGCCTCAACTGCTGCTGGTGCTGCTGCCCTTGAGCGTGGCGTGGTTGGGGGTGGCGCCGGTGTTGGTGAGCGGCGACGGTCTGCTGCGCTACGCCTTGCCCTTCTATGGCGCCCAGCTGCTGCTGGCCCGCTGGATCAACCGCCACTCCCGCACGGCCCTGTTGCCGGAGCTGTACCGCTGGATCTTCTTGGTGCCGTTGGCCGGCGCCGTGCTGTGCACGCTGCTGGGTCGTCCCGAGCCCTTTCGCGTCACTCCCAAGCAGCAGGCCTCCGGTGTGGTGGAGGGTCCGCCCAAGCGCTTGCTGCTGCCGTTGGTGCTGCTGCTGGCGTTGCAGGGGATCAGCGCCCTGGGCTTGCTGGCGCCGGCCGCCGGGCCCACGCTCCAGCCGCTCTCCGCGGCCACGGCGACCTTGGCCTGGAGCTGGATCGGCGCCAACAGCCTGCTGCTGGCGCTGGCGATCCGCGCCTGCTGGCCCCGGCCCGGCCAGGCGCCCGAGCCCTGGTTCGCCCTGCGCTTGCCCTGCCAGTTGAGTTGGTCGGACGCAGCGGGTGCCGCCCCGGCCCGCCTCCAGGCCAGCAACGCCGAACTGCAAGCGATCAGCGAGGCGGGCGTGGAGCTGCGGCTTCAAGACCCGGTGCAGCTCCCCTCTGATCGCCCGTTGACCTTGCACGTGCCTGGCCTGCCGCCGCTGCCGCTGCGGCTCGCGGCCGAGGCACGCCACGTTTGGCGGCGTGGGCTGGGTTTGCCGAGTGGGCAGGGTTGGCGGCGTGGGCGGGGCTTGCGGGCAGGAGCCGGGGCGGTTCGGCAGGTCGGTGGCTGCTGGCAGGCGTTGACTGCGGCCCAGCGGCAGAGCTTGCAGGCGTTCCTCTACAGCCGCCCGGGGGCCTGGCCCCAGCTCCGCGCCCCGTTTGAGCCCTTGGCGCTGCTGGTGGTGTTGGGCCGGCTGCTCGTGAGCTGGCGCGCCGAAACCTGGTTCCGCCGCAGCCTGATCAAGCAGGCGGCGGCGCCGCCGCCATGAGCAACGGCCTCGGCCGTGACAGTACCCCCAACCACTGGGATCCTGGGTCCACCGGCAAGGGGTTTGCGCCGATGAGCGCCAGCGACAAGCTCTTCTACTGGCTATTCCAACTCCACCCCGATCGCATCCTGGAGCTGCAACGAGATCTGCCGGCGGAAGCCTGCGGCTGGCGCTTCTCGGCCCCGGTGGTCAAGGAGCGTGAACGGCGTCTGGATGGATGGTTTCAGCCGCCCCCAGATCGGCCGGAGTTGCCAGTGGTGCTGTTGGAGGCGCAGATGAAGGCGGATCCACGGTTTCTGCGGCGGCTGTATGCCCAGAGCGGCCCTCCAGGCCGAGGTGGTGGGTACCGGGCAGGAGAGCGCAATCCTTGATGTGATCGCCGCTATTGTGATGTCACGGTTTAACGGCCGGTCAATCCCGGAACTTTGCGCCATGGGCGGCATCACCCTGGATGAGTTCAGCCAGAGCGTGGCGTATCGGGAGATCTTTGGCCTGGGCCTCCAGGAGGGCCGACAGGAGGGCCGACAGGAGGGCCTCCAGGAAGGCCGACAGGAGGGCGAACTTGAGATAGCCCTTCGACTGCTGTGCCGGCGCTGCGGGGAGCTGAGCCCCGCCCTCGATGCCCGGGTGCGCGCCCTGTCCTCGGAGAGCCTGGAGGCGTTGGCGGAGGCGCTGCTCGACTTCCGCGATCGCAACGACCTTGAGGCCTGGTTGCTGTCGGTGGGCTCGTCGTAGCACGCATTTCACCCCGATGAATTCCCGCCAGACCTCTTGCCTGCTGGAGCAACACCGAGTCCGTGAGCCACTACAGGTGTGCTGACAATCTGATCCTCCTTGCAGAGGAAATCGCCAGGGTGGTGGGATCAGGGATTGAGGGATGGGGCGACCGTGAAGGTCCAGATTCAGCTGCAGTGGGTTGAGGAGGCGGAATCACCAGCAGGGGCCGCAAGGACGCGAACGGCTACTTGGGGCTGCCGACGGCAGCGGCGCCGCAGGCGACGGCTCCAGCTGAGGGCGATACCAGCGCCCAGCACCGGCAAGGGCGACGGCACGGGGGCGATTTGGAAGGTTCCGGATGCCGGAGTCGCGTTGCTGATGATCAGATCGCCGCCGCTCGTGGGGTAGCTGTAAGCCTCAAAGATTGCAAAGGGCGATGTGAGGGTTGTCGGCTGCTTCAGATCGTTGAACAGGCTGGGATTGGCCGAGGGGGGAAGGCTGACCAGACCTGCGGCATGCTCTTCAGAAAACGTGGGGTTGGCGTAGACAAAGCCGATTTTCGGCGATGGACCGGTGGGGAAGAGACCGGAGAGGATCGACCAAGTGAAGGGCGAATTGGCCTGGAGTTGCGCGCTGCGCTGCCCGCCAGCCCAGTTCAGCGTCAGGCTGGGGGAGACCGGTTTCAGCAACCAGGCTTCAATCTGTTGCCCCGGTCCCGCTGGAATCACCAGATGCTGCACGTTGGCCGTATCGGCCGTGGCGGACACCTGCCATAGGGCATTGCTGAAGCTTTCGCTGCCAAGGCTGCCGCTGATGCCGCCGCCGTTGGCGGAATAGCGCAGCAAGGCCGCCTGGGAGCCGGCTGGACAGCCGAGCCAAGCTGCCGCACTCACCGCCACTCCAATGCCCAGGCCCAGGGCCCGCTGGCGACCGGCCGTGGACCCGGCACGGCGAATCCCTGGAAGGGCATGCTCGGCCCCCAGGCGACGGCGTTGAGCGGCATCGGCTGGATCGCTGCCTTGTGAGCTGCCTTGTGCGCTGCGGGGCAATCGTTGAATCGCGGCTAGCTGTTGCATCCAGGTGCCCTCAACCAGACCTGATGGATTGACCGGAACCTAGCCAGCTGGCGTGGTGGTGTCAGCCCTGATCGCCACGACAGCGGCCGGCAGACGGTCGGCGGATGGCTGGCAGATGGCTGGCCCTGCTGTCAGATTCGCGCCTCGGCAGCTCAAACACCTTCATCCCCATGGCCTTCACCTTGCAGCTGGATGGGCGCCGTGCGTTTGTGCGCGGTCTGCGGCATCTGATCGACATCGAGGGCGGCCCCACGGCAGAGCAGCAGAAGGTGCTGCAGACCCTGGCCCAGCACCTGCTGGGGCTGTCCCCAACCGCCTGGAGCCAGGACAGCCCGCTGCCGCCCTCCCAGCTGGCGGCCGCCATCCCCGACCCGAACGACCGGCGGCGCTTCCTGCAGTTGGCCTGCATGCTCAACCTCTGCCGCCATCCCCGCAGCGAGGCCCAACTGCAGCGGCTTGAGGCGTTCGCCCAGGCCCTGGACGTCCAGGGTGTGGAGCTGCAAGTGATCGAGGAGCTGTTTCACCGCTCGGCGACGGAGGCGACTGCGGATTTCCTGCGCATCTACGCCGGCTCGATGAAGGAACTTTCAGAGCACCATGGCGGCACGCTCACCGCCAGCGGTGAGCTGAGCTACGACGATGCGTTCTTCGAGGCGGTGGCGGGCTTGGGCCGCCAGCCCCGCGGCAGCTTGGGCTGGTGTTTCGCTGAGTTCTATGCGCGCAACCGCATGGCATTGCCGAGCCGCGCCACACCCAACCCGGGCTATTACGTGTGCCACGACATGAATCACGTCATCGCCGGCTATGAGCCGACCGGTCCGGGGGAAATTGCTCTAGGGGCCTTTAAGCTAGCCCTGCACGACAGCGAAGCCAACTGGTTGGCCTCACTCACCAACGTTCTGATTCATGAGGTGGGGCTGTTCATGCACGGCACCGATTTGCAGTTCGTGCCCTATGGCGGCGGCGGCGAGCCTTACCACGGCATCGATGGCAAGCGGGGCGCCCTCGACCTGCCCGGCGCCGCCGAGCTGCTGGCGGAGGCGCTGCGGCGAGGCTCCCAGTGCACAGGGGATTTCAGCATGCTCGACCATCTGGCCATCGCCCATGTGCCGCTGGTGGAGATCCGGCGGCAGTTCAACGTGCTGCCCCTGGCGGTGCCGATGTTCGACGATGCCGAGTTCTGGCCGGCCTGAGAAGCCGCAACAGCTGGACTGGGACCTGGCCGCGGTGCTGGGGGCCGCCGCTGGGGCTGATCCTGCACGTCTTCCTCCCAGCCCTGTGCTGTTGCTAAGACCCTCAATCGAGAAGGGTGCCCTGGTGTTCCACCGGTTCCAGCCGCGCCGTTTCCGGTCGCTCTTCCGCTTCGCTGGCCTTCACCTCCAGCGCCTGCTCAATCACCCGATCGGTGAGTGCATCGAAATAGGTGGAGAGTGTTTGTTGCAAGTCGAGGAACTCCGGCCACAGGGTTTCATTCACGAAGGCCCGGCTCAGCCGCGCCATCACCGTGGTGCGTCGCTGGCCCCGATAACGGTAGGGGCTGATCCCATAGCGCCGCAACAACGCCACAAACAAATGACGCGACCATTGATCCGCCAAGCTGAAGCGGAACTCCACCGGCGGTTCGCTGGTCTCCAGCTGCCGCAGCCGCTCCAAAATGCGTTGGCGGGCGAGCTCGGCCGACTCCCGCTCCCCCTCGCTGCCCGGTCGCGCATGTAGCGCTTCGATGCGCCGCAGCTTGGCCACCAGCTGCTCCTCCGGCCCCGACGGCGGCGCACTGACGGTGCGCGGCGGCTCGGACGTCTTGGATCCAGCGGAAGCCTTGGAGCCAGCGGACGCCCTGGACCCAGCGGAGGCCTCGGAGCCAGCGGAGGCCTTGGACCCCGCGAAACCCTTGCCGCCGTCGCCCCGGCCGGCGAAACCTTGGCCGCCTGAGCCCTTGGCGGCGGATCGGGCGTGGCGGGCGATCGTCCTGGCGTCAAAAACCTCCTTAGCGTACGGGGGCTGGTTCGTGCTGCGGAATCGGGGGCCGGCAGACCTGGTTGAGCGAGCAGGGGTCCTTCCAACTGCTGGCTTGCGCCGCACAGCCGAGCCCGCCGAGAGCGGAGCGGCCGCCTTGGTGTGATGGAGTGCTGGCTGGTAGGTCTTGCCCTGGTGGCGCCAGGGGGCTACCCCAAAGCGCGTGGATGGCCCGGGGTCGCCCCTTGGCGACGGCCTGGCTGATTGCCGCCATGCTGCCGCCAAAAAGCCGGCCCCAACCGACCTCATCAAACCTGAATCTTTGTTGCTGACGGCGCGGGTTGTTGCGTGTAGCCGGCGGCACTGGAGCTGTCTCCCTTGATGGGGGACAGGGGTTGTGGAGCACTAGTTGCAACGGATATCGCTTGCTCCGCCCATAAAAACCAAAGAAAACCGTGGCCTGCGCCAATTGTTCTATGCGCAAAATGCATAGCCTTGACTTGGCTTCTGCGGATCAGGCATGATCAGTCCATCAGGCGTTCCGGTTTCCCAGAAGCCTGGTTTTCCCGAGCCCAGGCGCCGATGAACCAGTCTAGCGATTTAGAGATAGATATCAGTTTACTATGGGCCAAATCCCCGCCACCCGACTCTGTTCAGATTGAGGGGTATCCACTCCTTCCTCATCTGCTCGATGTTGCGGCTGTCGGGTTGGCATTGCTCGATGCTGTGCCTTGTCCCGTGGTCCTGCCGATGTCCTCCGCATGGATCGCGGCGCTGGTTGGCTTGCATGATCTCGGCAAAGCCAGCCCGGGCTTTCAGCGGAAGCTGGGCCGCGAAGCCATTGGCAGCAGACCGTTAGAACGCGATCAACCGGATCGCCATGATGCCAGCACGGTTCAGATTTTGGCTGGTTTGCTCAAGGGAAAAGGGGTTCGCAGCCGGGTTGCTGACGACTTGGCCCAGGCCGTCGGCGCCCACCATGGCTCCTCATTCACTGCCGAAGAACTAGACAGGCGATGGGAGATTACTGAAAGTTGGCACGCCGCCCACCAGGCTCTCTTGGAAGGCGTGCTGGCTGGTGTTGATGCCGTTAGGGAGCCGGATCTCTCCAACGATCCGGCTGAGAGATCTGTGGCACTTCAGTGGTTGATGGGGTTGGCCACCACAGCCGACTGGCTGGGATCCAGCGAGGCCCTGTGCCGATGGGAGCGGTTACCGGCTGGTCGGTTGGTCCCAGGAGAGTGGTTTGCCGAATCGCTGACGCTAGCCCGTGAAGCGGTGCGATTCGCCGATTTGTCCCCATCGCCCCTGCCACCGCCGATCAATGGTGCGGACGCCGTGTTTCGAGTGTTGGGAGCGGAACAGAATCCCCGCCCTTTGCAGCAGGCCATTGCCGAGGTGATCGACCGCCTGCCCCCGGGGCCCAGCCTGATTGTGCTCGAGGCGCCGATGGGCGAAGGCAAGACTGAAGCAGCTTTGAGTTGCGCCCTGGGCACGAGGGGGCTCTATCTCGCGATGCCTACCCACGCCACCAGCAATGCGCTATTTCATCGGCTGGCGGCTTTCTTGGATTCAAACCCCCCATCACTGCAGACGAATCACCCTATCGCCCTGGCCCACAGCTCCGGCGGGCCAGAAGCCGCAGCACTCAAGTTGCGAGATATTGGCATCGGCACTGAGGACAGTGCGGTGAGGGCGGGCTGGTGGTTTCGCGGCAGCAAACGCGTACTGCTTTGCCCCCACGGCATCGGCACGGTGGATCAGGCACTTCTAGGAGTGCTCCAATGCCGCCACAGTTTTTTGCGGCTTTACGGGCTGGCAGGGCGCACCGTGATCTTCGATGAGGTGCACGCCTACGACAACTACACCAGTGGCCTGATCGAGAGGCTGATCGGCTGGTTGCGGGGGCTGGGATGTCGGGTGGTGGTGATGACGGCCACGCTGCCCGCAGAACGGCGTCAGGCCTTGCTAGAGGCCTGGCAAAGCGAGGAGGAATCCCATGCCCCCGGTCAGACGCTGGCTGCGCCGACGGCTTATCCCCGCCTAACGTGGATCGGCTCCAAGGGCTCCAACACAACGACTTTCGCTGCCAACCGGCGGCAGCACGTGGAGTTCCACGCCCATCTCTCAGGGGCTGAGGTGATCGCCAGCCAAGCGGTGGCTTGGGCCAAGCAAGGTGCCCGCGTGTTGGTGGTGTTGAACAAGGTGGCCCGCGCCCAAGAAATCTTCCAGAACTTGGGTTCCGTACCTGCCACCTTGTTTCACGCTCGCTTCCCGATGGACCAGCGGCTGGAAATCGAGCGGCAAGTGCTCAACAACTTCGGGCCGACCGGCGTGGCACAGGGTGGCCATGTGCTGGTGGCCACCCAGGTGGCCGAGCAGAGCCTCGACATCGACTTCGATGTGCTGCTCACGGATCCGGCTCCCGTCGATCTTCTGCTGCAACGCCAGGGCCGCATCCATCGCCACCGGAGAGAGCGGCCTGCGGGTTTTGAGGATCCGGTGGTGTTTGTGGCCGACCTCAGCCAGATCCTGCCTGCGGAGGAGCTCACGAGCTTCATCTACGACCGCTGGCTGGTGCTGCGCAGCTGCGCCTGGCTGCGGGCCAACCCCAGGCTTGAGCTGCCGGGGGACATCGACCGGGCTGTGCAGGAAGTGTATGGCGAGTGGCAGCCCGAGGGGCCTGAGGAACTTGAAGCCGCGCTGCGGGCAAGCCAACAAAAACATCAAGACGACTGGCGCAAACAGCACTCCCAGGCGATCCAGGCCGCGATCAATGGACCCGACGACTGGAGGATTGCTCGTCCAGGTGGTCAGAAGGTCCATGAGGATGCGGCAGAAGCAGGGGGCATCCGCTTCGGCACTCGCATTGGGCGGAACAGCATCACCGCAATACCCATCTACCCAAGCGACCTGGCGGATTGGGATCAGCGCCGCCACAAGCTTCCCGCTCGATTCATGCGCATCAGTGACCGCCGCCTGTTTGATGTGCTCAGAGCAGCCAGCCTCCCTTCTGGTTGGCTACAAACACCAGGGCTCGGCCACCACTGCCCTCTGTTCCTCGATGCGGCGGGCATGGTGCTCGATTCGCCAATGCCAGCCCGTCTCGATCCTGAGTTGGGGCTCGTGGTGGGGGGCGCGGAATGAGCCGTAACGGGCTAGATAGGTTGGGTTCCTCGCGCCAGCGGGGATGGCCCGTGCATGAGTGGCTAAGCCATCACAGCGAAGGCCCAACTCCCCGCACACGCGGGGACGAGCTTCTGGCAAGCCATTGGCGACGGTCCCTGAAATCGGCGACCAGAAGCCGCAAGCCGCGCTTGACGTCAAGTGCATGAGTGGTTATGGTCAGGTGGTCGCGACGAGGTGTCCTGCAAGCGCAGGGATGCAGTCCTCCCCCCTCCAGCGGCCTGAAGGCCTTGCCCTTCGCCAGAACCCTTTCCTGAACTGCGTCGACAGATGTCCTTTTCACTCCTGACGGAGCCCTGGCTCCCTTTGATCTCCACCGATGGCAGGCGCCAGGCGGTTTCGCTCCTCGACGCCCTGCTGGAGCCCGGCCGCTGGCGCGGCCTCGATGGAGCCAACCCGATCGAAACCCTCAGCCTGCACCGCCTTCTGCTGGCCATTTGCCATCGCGCGATCGGGCCAAGCGTCGATCCCCGCACGGACCTGCTGGCGCGATGGCCCCGCTCTGCCCTTGAGGCCTATCTCGATCGATGGGCCAACAATTTTGATTTACTCCATCCCCAGACCCCGTTCCTACAGGTGCCCGCGCTGGCCGAGGCCAACCTCAGCCCGTCTCCCTGGACCCGACTGGCGCACGACCGGGCATCTGGGGCGGCGCGGATGATCTGGGATCACAGCATCGACGATCAACCAGAGCGGCAGCCATTCGCGCAGATGGCCCGCCTGCTGATCGCCCACCTGCAGTTCACCCCGGGAAGCCTGGTTAAAGCGCTGCGCACCTCGGCGGTGCGTGGGCCGGCCTGCAGCTTGCTGCTGATGTTGCCGTTAGGCGACAGCCTGCAGGAAACCATGGCGTTGAATCTCTGCACGCAAGCCAAACAACGCCATGTGTTAGATCTCCCCACCTGGGAACGGCCTCCCCTCCGGCTGGAGGACCTACGCAAGCCAAGGGATGAGGTGATCGAGGGCCCAGCCCATCGCTACACCTTCCTCAGCCGCGCTGTTCTCCTTCTCCCAGACGGCGCAGGGATCTCAGAACTGCTCTATGCGGAAGGCTTGAAGACCGGAGAGGACACAACGCCAGACAAGGACCCCATGGCCGCCACCATTACCTTGAAGAAAGGCACGATGGCCCTGCTGCTGTCCGAGCAAAAAGCCTTCTGGCGCGACTTTCCCGCTCTCCATGGCTCCAAGGGCTACACCGCTGCCGAGGTGGTGAACCATGCGCTTGAGCTGCGGAAAGAGCCAAATCGGAACGGTCGCCTGGCCATGCTGGCCGGGGGGATGCTGTGTGATAAAGCCAAGATTCTGTTCTGGCGGCTGGAGCAACGGCAGCTAAGCCCTGAGGTTCTTGGCAGGCAGGCACTGATCACCGCATCGGATCGGGCCCTGGAGCTGGCGGAGGAAACAGGGTCGGAGTTCAGCAAGTCCGTGTACGGGCTGTGCTCGGCCTGGCTGAAACGGGGTGGCGACAAAGACCCAGATCCTAAAGATGTTCGCGGCTTGCAGGACTCCATCCAGGCTGGAGCACTGTTCTGGGGCTCCCTGGAACCAGCCTTCTGGGTTTTCATTCAACGCCTCGCCGACAGCGGCGACCCCGACACCTGCCTCTCGGAGTGGCGCGAGGAACTCCGGGCCAGCGTTCGAGATGCCTGGCGCCACGCCACGTTGTCCCTCGGCATGGATAGCCGGGCCCTGGCCGCCGCAGGAGCCCTGGAACACCGCCAGCGCAAGATTCTCGCCGCGCTTAAGGCCTAACGCCAAGCTGAAGTTCCTTCTCTGATTTTCCTGAACATGACCTCAACTCCCAAACAAGAGACGCCAAGCCAATTGCATCCTGCCGCCTCAGCCGTGTTCCAACGCCTGGAGGAACGTGCCTCAGCGGACACCGCTGTGGTGGCAGCCTTAAGGCGATCAGCAGCCTATGAACCAGGCCTCTATCCTCCAGTGTTCCCCTATGTTGAACCGTTCTCGCATGGGCGCAGTGAATGGCAGCGGCAAGCCACCTATCTGGCAGCCGCCTGCTGGGCAAAAAGCCGCCGCCAGCGGGATGGCAGCCAACAAGGAAATGGGCAGCTTCTTGCCGTGGGTTTGCGGAAACTAGGCCAGGATCCAGCGAATTCCCATGCGAGCAAAAACATCGAGAAACGCTTCACCACGTTGCTGGATGCGGATGCGGATGAGCTCTTCTGGCGTCTGCGCCAGATCACCGCAGTATTAGATGCGGCCTCAATCTCAATCGATTGGCCAGCCCTGCTTGCCGATCTCTGGTACTGGAATCATCCCGATCGCTTCGTGCAGGTGCGCTGGGCTCGGCAGTTTTGGGAGCCGGCTAGCCCCTCGAAGAAAGCGGTTGAGGCGCAGGCTTCCTGACCATCGCCGAATTCAATCCGCCAAACCAACTACACACAGAACAAACAACCATGACCCGATTCATCGAGCTCCACCTCATTCAAAACTTTGCTCCCTCTTGCCTTAATCGCGACGACACGGGTGCGCCGAAAGACGCGATGTTTGGCGGTTACCGCCGCAGCCGTATCTCCAGCCAATGCCTGAAGCGCGCCATCCGGAGCACGTTCTCCAGCGCTAATCTTCTGAAGGCGGAAGAGCTGGGAACCCGCACTCGAAACATCATCTCGCTTCTGGA
>JBIIIX010000062.1:0-12555 GCA_044234415.1 Cyanobium sp. | reverse complement strand
CCCCCTTCAGCCACCCCCCCGTTCATCTGCCGCCTCCCGTTCAGCTGACCGGCCCCTCGCTTCAGCCCGCCAGCGGCTCCCGTACGAAAGCCCTCCAGACGTCGGCCACCGTTTCGGGCTGATCCACATGCGGTAGGTGCCCGCAATCCGGCAGCTCCCGTAGCCTCTCCCCCAGCAATGCCTCGGCGGCGCGCTTTTGGGGTGGCCGCAGGATGCGGTCGTCCGCTCCCCAGAGCACGTGCAGCGGCTGGCTGGGCAGCGGAGCGCCGCTGCCGGCGAAGCCGCCCGAGCGGGCGAAGCGTCCGAGGGCGAAGCCCCAGCCCGGCATTTGTAGATGCCATGAGGCGATCTCCAGTTCCGGGGGCCCCACATCCCGGCTGGGGTTGGCGAAGGCGCTGCGGCAGATGCCTTGCCGTACCGAGGGCAGCGACAGGAAGCGCACCCCCAGGGCATCAAGCAGCGGCGGCAACGGCATCGGCCGGCCGGTGAGCCCCGCGGGCGAGAGCAGCAGCAAGCGGCTGATGCGCTCGGATTGGCGCCGGGCCAGTTCCACCGCTACCGACCCTCCCATCGAGGCTCCGATCAGGCCGAGGCGCTGAGGTCCCTCCCGTTCCGCCAGGGCCTCCAGCAGTGCCTCCAGGTGCTCCAGCACGGCGGCGGGGCCGTAGGTGCCGCTGGTTGGCCGGGGGCAAAAGCCGAAGCCATGCAGATCGGGGATGTACAGCCGGTGTTCGGCGGCCAATAGCGGCGCTAGCCGCCGGAACTCCAGCAGCGAGCTGTCGAAGCCATGCAGCAACAGCAGTGGCGGCCCCTGTCCGAGCACCGCCACCGGCCAGTGCTGATCGCCGGCCAGGCCTGGCAGGGCCCACCACTGCACCGCGGCGGCCAGGTCGCGGCCTCGGGGATCCTGCAGCGTGGCGGCGGCCCGCTCCAGCAGCATCGCCCCGGCCCGCCAGTCCCCCGGCGCATTTGGGCTATCGGAGTGTCCCGGGGCGGGGCTGGCGGAACCGGTGGCGGGGCTCATGCCGGCTGCAGCTCGGCGGTGGTGCTGACCAGCGCCGCCAACAGCTCAGGCACCGAAACCGCGAACGGCAGCTGGTTCAGGTCGGAGCCGGGTTGACACACAAAGCTGGCCACCGCCTCCAGCTCCCGCAGGCTTGCGTCCGCTAAGCCCAGATCGGAAAGCTGGACCGGCAGGCCCAGCTGCCGGAAGAAGGGCACCAGCTGGCGGCGCGCCTGGCCGGCCAGGCCGCTGCCCGCCACCTGTTCCTCCAGGCGCAGCTGCACCAGGATGCCAAATCCCACCTTTTCGCCATGCAGGCGGCCGTGGCTGGCCCGCAGCTGGGTGAGGCCATTGTGCACCGCGTGGGCGGCCACGGTGCGGCAGCGGGCGCCGCCGATGCCGCCGATCACGCCGGCGCTGAGGGCGCAGCCCTCCGCCACCCGCACCCAGGCTTCACCGCTGTTGTCCCCCATGGCGGCGGCGGCATCAAGCAGCAGCTGATCGCGCAACACCCTGGCCATCTGCACGGCCTGTTGCACCATGCCATCGCTGCTGTCGCCGCTGGCCACCGAGGCCTCGTACCACTTGGCCATCGCATCGGCGACGCCGCTGGCCAGGGTGGCGGCCGGCGCCTGGCGCACCAGATCGTGGTCGAACACCAGCAGCTCCGGACAGCGCCGCAGGGCGACATCACGGCGGTAGGCCCCCTCCGGGCTGTAGATGTTCGCCAGCGCGGTCCAGCCGGCGCAGGTGGCGGCGCTGGTGGGCACGGTGACGCAGGGCAGCTCCAAGCGATCGGCCAGCAGCTTGCCCGCATCGAGCACCTTGCCGCCGCCGCAGGCGATCACGCCATCGCAGCCCTGCTGGCTGGCGATCGCTTGCACCGCCTCCAGATCCTCCTCACAGCAGTCGAAGCGCAGCTGAGCGGCGGTGGGTTGGAGCCCCGCCGCCTTGAGATCCTCCAGCAGAGCGCCCCGCAGCGGCGCCGTGGCGGTGCCGCGGCCCAACAGCAGCGGTTGGCGGAACAGAGCCTGAAGGGCCGGTACGGCCTGCTGCCAAGCCCCGGGTCCGCGCAGCAGCTGGCGCGGCGCGATCGCCTGCGCCTGGGGCATGGCGGGGAGATCGGCGTGGGCCATGGCCGCGAAAAACACTTCTCGCAACATACCCAATCTGCTGTTTCAACGCGGCCCAGCCTTGCCCCTGAACTGCGGCCCAGCCCTGACCCCTGAACTGGGTTGGCGGTGTGCCGTGTGGAAAGCGGAGCGGCGTTCAACCCGGCCAGGTTCACCGGGACCGTTTGCCCGGTGGCCGGCGGCGTTGGGCTGGGCGGAAGCGGCCACAACAAAAAACCCGGCACTAGGCCGGGTTGATGGATGGGTGCGGGGCAGACGGGGGGCGCTGATCAGGCCCCAGCTCCGGCAAATTCGGGGATCACCGGCAGAGCGCTCTGCTTGCGAATCACCACCTGCTTGTCGTCGTCCACATCCACGCAGGCGGAATCGCCTTCGCCCAACCGGCCGCTCAAGAACTCCTCAGCCAAGGAATCCTCCAGCAAGCGCATCACGGCGCGCCGCAGGGGACGGGCCCCGTAGCTGGGGTTGTAACCCTCATCCACGAGCCGCTCCTTGAAGGCCTCGGTGACCGACAAGCTGATGCCCTTCTCCATCATCCGGGCGAAGACCTCCTTGAGCATGATTTCGGAAATCTCCTTGACCTCGTCGCGGGTGAGCTGACGGAAGACGATGATCTCGTCGAGACGATTCAGGAATTCCGGGCGGAAATACTGCTTCAGCTCTTCATTCACCAGCGAGCGGATGCGGTTGTATTGGGTTTCCTCCGCATCGCCACCGCCGAACTCGAAGCCGAGGCCGCCGCCACCCTTTTCAATCACCTTCGAACCGATGTTCGAGGTCATGATGATCAAGGTGTTCTTGAAATCCACCGTGCGGCCCTTGGAATCGGTGAGCCGCCCATCTTCCAGCAGCTGCAGCAGCAGGTTGAACACATCAGGGTGGGCCTTCTCGATCTCATCGAACAGCACCACGGTGTAGGGGCGACGCCGCACCGCCTCGGTGAGTTGGCCGCCCTCGTTGAAGCCCACATAGCCAGGAGGCGAGCCAATCAGCTTGCTGACGGTATGGCGCTCCATGAATTCGGACATGTCGAGGCGGATCATCGCCTCCTCGCTGCCGAAGAAGTAGGCGGCTAGGGATTTGGTGAGCTCGGTTTTGCCCACGCCGGTGGGGCCGGAGAAGATGAAGCTGGCGATCGGGCGGTTGGGATTCTTCAATCCCACCCGTGCGCGGCGGATCGCTCGCGACACCGCCTTCACCGCCTCGTCTTGACCGATCAAGCGCTGGTGCAGCGTTTCCTCCATATTCAGCAGCTTCACCGATTCCGATTCGGTGAGCTTCTGCACCGGCACTCCCGTCCAGGCCGCCACGATCTGGGCGATGTCCTCCTCGCCCACAACGGGCGTGCGCAGTTCGCTCGGTTCGGAGGAGGAGAGATCATCCGCCGGCTTGGTTTCCTCATCGCGGCGGGCCTGCAGGATCGAGCGCATCTGCTCGCGTAGCTCAACCTCGCGATCGCGCAACTCGCCAGCCTTGCTGAAATCCTGTTGGCGCACAGCATCGTCCTTCTGCTTCTGCACATCGCGCAGCTGCTTATCCACCTCCTTCGCCGCCGGCGGCACCTTGGAGTTGAGCAACCGCACGCGGCTGCCGGCCTCGTCGATCAGATCGATCGCCTTGTCCGGCAGGAAGCGGTCGCTGATGTAGCGATCGCCCAAAGTGGCTGCCGCCACCAGCGCCTCATCGGCGATCGTGAGGCGGTGGTGGGCTTCGTAGCGCTCCTTGAGGCCCCGCAGGATCTCAATCGTGTCCGCCACCGAGGGCTCACCCACCATCACCGGCTGGAAGCGCCGCTCCAGGGCGGCATCGCGCTCGATGTGCTTGCGGTACTCGTCCAGGGTGGTGGCGCCGATGCATTGCAGTTCGCCGCGGGCCAAGGCCGGCTTGAGGATATTGGCGGCGTCGATCGCTCCTTCGGCCGCACCGGCGCCAATCAGGGTGTGCACCTCATCGATCACCAAGATCACGTTGCCGGCGGAACGGATCTCCTCCATGATCTTCTTGAGCCGCTCCTCAAACTCACCGCGGTATTTGGTACCCGCCACCAGCAGGCCAATGTCCAGGGTGAGCACCCGCTTGTCTTCGAGGATGTCGGGGATGTCGCCCGTGGTGATGCGCTGGGCCAGTCCCTCGGCGATGGCGGTTTTGCCCACGCCCGGTTCGCCGATCAGCACCGGATTGTTCTTGGTGCGGCGGCCGAGGATCTGGATGACGCGATCGATTTCGGCTTGACGGCCCACCACGGGATCCAGCTTCGATTCAGCCGCCAGCTGGGTGAGGTTACTGCCGAACTCATCGAGGGTGGGGGTTTTGGTGGAGCCCTTGCCGCCCCCGCCGCCGGCCGCCACCTCGGCGGTTTCGCCCAGCATGCGGATCACCTGGGTGCGCACCTTGGCCAGGTCGACGCCGAGGTTTTCCAGCACCCTGGCGGCCACCCCTTCGCCTTCGCGGATCAGGCCCAGCAGCAGGTGCTCGGTGCCGATGTAGTTGTGGCCCAGTTGGCGGGCCTCCTCCAGGCTGAGCTCCAACACCCGTTTGGCCCGGGGTGTGAACGGAATCTCCACCGCCACGAAGCCGGAGCCGCGGCCGATGATCTTCTCCACTTCAACCCGGGCATCCTTGAGGTTGACTCCCATCGACTTGAGCACCTTGGCGGCCACGCCGGTGCCTTCGCCGATCAGCCCCAGCAAAATCTGCTCGGTGCCCACAAAGTTGTGACCCAGGCGGCGGGCCTCTTCCTGGGCCAGCATGATCACCTTGATGGCTTTCTCGGTAAACCGCTCGAACATGGGGCGGGCACTGGTGCAGATGAGCCCAACCTATCAGGATTAAGCGGTGGCCGGAGGTGTTTGCGGCTGCAAGGCTGAAAGCCCTTTCGCCGCAAGGGTTCAGCAAAAATGCACTTAATCTGCTGAGCCGCAGATTGACGGCTGCCTGGACAAAGGAATGACGGTGATCCGAACCTGCCTGGCACGGAAGCGAACATCATTCTTTGAGGCGCAGCCAGTTGATCACGGCATCGTCGCCGTTTCGGTAGTAATGGCGACGCACCCCCGCCTCACGGAAGCCGGCGGCGGCGTAGAGCCCCCGGGCGGCGCCGTTGCCACTGGCCACCTCAAGGGTGGCGTGGCTGGCGCCGGCCCCGCGGCCGATCTCCAACAGCCCGGCCAGCACCGTGGCCCCGTGCCCCTGGCGGCGGTGGCTGGAGCGCACCGCCAAGGCGGTGATGTGCAGCTCATCGAGCACCATCCATCCGCAGGCCAGGGCCAGCAGGCAGGAGCCAGCCCATAGCCCCAGGCCGGGGCGGGCCGGATCGGAGAGCTCGGTCAGCCACTGCTCCGGGCTCCAGAGCCCCGCCAGGGCCTCCCGATCCAGCTCAACACAGGCCAGCTGATCGCCGGGTTCCAAGGCACGAAGCAGCGGCGGGGGATCAGCGGGCACACACCTCCAGCGATTCAGGCAGCGGTCGGGGCGGGATCCATCCTTAAATCTCAGATCCTGTTTGCGTAGGCCGAGGCCGGACATGGTGATCAGTACGACAACCGGCCCCTCCGGCCCGAGATTCGGCGACGGCCCAGCGATGGGCGACGGCCCAGCCACCGGCCACGGCCCAGCCACCGGCGACACGCCAGCGTCCGGCGCCAGCCCGACCCCGGTGGCGGCCTGGCAGCCAGGGCCGTTCGAGCCGGGACACGATCCCCTCAGCCCCAACCGCAACCTGGCGCCGATCAGCACCCGCGTCGACCTGCTCGGGCGCCTGGAGGTGGGCGGCTGCGTGCTCAGCGATCTGGCCGACACCTGGGGCACGCCGCTGTATGTGCTCGACGAGCCCACCCTGCGGGCCGCCTGCCGGGCCTACCGCCAGGCGCTCGCAACCTTTTACCCCGGCCCCTCCCTGGCCCTCTACGCCTCCAAGGCGAACAGCTCCCTGGCGATCACGGCCTTGGTGGCCTCGGAAGGCCTGGGGCTCGACGCCGTCTCGGCCGGGGAGCTGCTCACCGCCCTGGATGGCGGCATGCCGCCGGAGCGGATCGTGCTGCACGGCAACAACAAGTCGGGCGAAGAGCTGCGGCTGGCGATTGAGCGCGGCGTCACGGTTGTGCTCGACAACTGGAACGACATCCGCTTGCTCAGCCAGCTGGCGGCGGGCAGGACCGAGCCGGTGCGGCTGATGCTGCGCTTCACCCCCGGCATCGAATGCCACACCCACGAGTACATCCGCACCGGCCATCTCGACAGCAAGTTCGGCTTTGATCCCGATGAGTTGCCGGCGGTGCTCCAGCACCTGGCCGGCTGCGACTGGGCCCTGCTGGATGGATTGCATGCCCATATCGGCTCCCAGATCTTCGAGCTGCAGCCCCACCAGGATCTGGCGGCGGTGCTCGCCGACGCCCTGGCCCTGGCCCGCCGCCTCGGCCATCCCTGCGGCGATTTGAACGTGGGCGGCGGCTTGGGCATCCGCTACGTGGCCAGCGACGATCCCCCCTCCATCCAGGACTGGGTGAAGCAGGTGGCCACGGCGGTGGCGAACGCCTGCCGCGAGCGCCAGCTGACGCTGCCAAGGCTGCTGTGCGAGCCGGGCCGCTCGCTGGTGGCCAGCGCGGGCCTCACCCTTTATCGCCTCGGCAGCCGCAAGCCAATCCCTGGCTTGCGCACCTATCTCTCGGTCGATGGCGGCATGAGCGATAACCCGCGGCCGATCACCTACCAATCGCGCTACACCGCCGTGCTGGCGGATCGGCCGTTGGCGCCGGCGGAGGAAACCGTGACCCTGGCCGGCAAGCACTGCGAATCGGGCGATGTGCTGCTGCGCGACCTGGCCCTGCCCGCTTCGGCCCCCGATCAGGTGCTGGTGGTGTTCGCCACCGGCGCCTACAACGCCGCCATGGGATCGAACTACAACCGCATCCCGCGACCGGCGGCGGTGCTGGTGGGCGATGGCGAAGCCGAGTTGGTGCAGCGGCGCGAGCAGCCGGAAGACCTACTGCGCTACGACGTGCTGCCGGCACGGCTTGAGCCGGTAAGGTCGAGCGATCAGCGGGGCCAAGTGCAAGCCGACTGATTCGAGTTTGTTTCTGAAGGTAGATGTGTTCTTGTGATCCTATCGAGGCTCATTAATTTTTACGTCGACTATCGCCTGCTGCTGGATCTTTTCGCCGCCACGCTCGTAGGCGTGTTGTTATTGGGTCGCGTGAGTGACAAGCGCACCCTGCTGTTGTTGCGTGGATATTTGTTATTGGTGGCCCTGGCCTGGTTCCTCCAGCGCTTCGTCGATCTCCCCCTCACCACCAAGTTGGTGGATGCCTTGGTGTTGGGCTGCAGCCTCGCCTTGGCCATCCTCTGGCAAGGTGAGCTGCGACGGTTGATGGAGCGGCTGGGAACGGGCCGCCTGTTCAGCCTGTTCGCCGACCGCTCCCGCAATCGCCTGGTCTCCGGGTCGGTGAGCGTGCTTACCGAGGCAGCGGGGCGGCTGTCCAAGGCTCGCCTCGGAGCCCTGATCGTGCTTGATCCCGACAGCGATCTGGTGCCGGAGGATTTCCTTCAGAAGGGGGTTGAGATCGATGCCCAGCTGTCGGTGGAGCTGCTGCTCAGCCTGTTCGCCGCGGACACCCCCCTGCACGACGGCGCCGTGCTGGTGCGCAACAACCGCATCGCCGCCGCGGGGGTGATCCTGCCCTTGATTCGCCAAAGCGCCAATCTCTACGGCACCCGCCACCTCGCCGCCCTCGGGTTGACCGAGCGGCACACCAGCTGCCTGTGCATCGTCGTCTCCGAGGAGACCGGCACCCTGTCGTTGGCCAGCCAGGGGAAATTTGAACGCCCGATCACCAGCAGCCGCCTGCACGATCTGCTCAACGCTTCCCTCAACCCAAGGGCAACCGTTGCCGCGGGGCGTAGCGTGGCGATGGATTCGCCGGAACCCCGCGGATGAGTCGCGCCCTGGCGACCAACCTGCCAGCTCCCGCCAAGGCGCTGCCGCCGCAGCTTGACCCGCTGCGACTGCCAGCCCATGTGGCGGTGATCATGGACGGCAACGGCCGCTGGGCCCGCCAGCGCGGCCTGCCCCGGGTGATGGGCCATCGCGCCGGGGTTGAAGCGCTTAAGCGCACCCTGCGGCTCTGCAGCGACTGGGGCATCGGCGCGCTGACGGCCTATGCCTTCTCCACCGAGAACTGGAATCGTCCGGGGGAGGAGGTGACCTTCCTGATGACGCTGTTCGAGCGGGTGCTGGCCCGGGAGCTAGAAGCTCTGGAACGGGAGCGGGTGCGCATCCGCTTCCTCGGCGAGCTGGAGGCCCTCCCCAGCGGCCTTCAAGACCTGATCGCCAACGCTGAGGCCCGCACGGCGGCCAACACCGGGATCCGCTTCAACGTGTGCACCAACTACGGCGGTCGCAGCGAGCTGGTGCGGGCGGCGCGGCGCCTGGCGGAGCGCGTCGCCAGGGGCGACCTGCAACCGGAGGCAATTGATGAGCAATGCTTCGCCGCTGAGCTGCACACGGCCGGCGATGTCGATCCCGACTTGTTGATTCGCACCAGCGGCGAACGCCGCATCAGCAATTTCCTGTTGTGGCAGCTCGCCTATGCCGAGCTGCACATCACCGATGTGCTCTGGCCTGATTTCAACGCCGAGCACCTGACCACGGCGCTGCTCGACTACCAGAGCCGCCAGCGCCGCTTCGGCGGCGTCGATCCGGCCGGATCCTGAACGTCCCCGCCACGACCGTTCCCCTTGAGCCTCCCCTCCGCCCTCTCCGGCAGCCCAGCCACCTCCGCCGCGGGCCCCACCTCCGCCGCGACCCCTACCGCGAGCACCACCGCCACCGCGAGCACGCCGCCGTCGTTGGCGCCAGGCTCCGGCGCTTCAACCCCTTCCAGCCGCCACGACTGGACCACGGCCGAGATTGAGGCGCTGCTGCGGCTGCCGCTGCTGGAGCTGCTCTGGCAGGCCCAGGCCGTGCATCGGGCCGTCAACCCCGGCTACCGGGTTCAGCTGGCCTCGTTGCTCAGCGTGCGCACCGGCGGCTGCGAGGAAGACTGCGCCTACTGCTCCCAATCGATCTACAACAGCAGCGATCTCGCCAACCGGCCCGCCCTTGCTGTGGAGGCGGTGCTGCGGCAAGCCCGGGCCGCCCGCGACGCCGGCTCCCAGCGTTTCTGCATGGGCTGGGCCTGGCGCGAGATCCGCGATGGCGCGCCGTTCGAGGCGATGCTGGAGATGGTGCGGGGGGTGCGGGCCCTGGGGCTGGAGGCCTGCGTCACCGCCGGCATGCTCAGCGATCGCCAGGCCCAACGCCTGGCCGAGGCCGGCCTCAGCTCCTACAACCACAACCTCGACACCAGTCCGGAGCATTACGGCCAGATCATCAGCACCCGCACCTACGAGGAACGGCTCGAAACCTTGCGGCGGGTGCGCCAGGCCGGTATCAGCCTCTGCTGCGGCGGCATCATCGGCCTGGGCGAAAGCCTGCGGGATCGGGCCTCCCTGCTGCGGGTGCTCGCCAGCCTCGATCCCCATCCCGAGAGCGTGCCGATCAATGCCTTGGTGGCGGTGGAGGGCACCTCGCTGCAGGAGCAGCCGCCGGTGGATCCGCTCGAGCTGGTGCGGATGGTGGCCACCGCCCGGATCGTGATGCCCAGCAGCCGGGTGCGCCTCAGCGCCGGCCGCGAGGGCCTGAGCCGCGAAGTCCAGATCCTCTGCCTGCTGGCGGGAGCCGATTCGATGTTCTACGGCGACACCCTGCTCACCACCGGCAATCCCCAGGTGGAGGCCGACCGGGAGTTGTTGGCGGCTGCCGGCGTCTCCCCCTGGACGCAAACCCAGAGCTGCGGCGACACGGAGCGCCCATGCCCGAGCTGAACCCCGCCGACCCAGCCGTGGGGCCGCAGGCCCGCGATTCAGGCGATCCAGCCACGGCCCCTGGAGCGTCGGAGCTGCTGGTGGCGGCCTTCTATCACTTCACCGCCCTGCGGCAGCTGCCGGAGCTCCAGCGGCAACTGGCGGAGCTGGCGGCCCCCCAGCGGGTGCGCGGCACGATCCTGCTGGCGGCGGAGGGGGTGAACGGCACGATCAGCGGCCCTGACCAGGCGGTGTTGGAGCTGCTGGATCGGCTGCGGCAAGAGCCCGGCCTGGAGCCGCTGCAGGCGAAGTTCAGCCGCGCGGCGCGGCAGCCCTTCCAGCGGCTCAAGGTGCGGCTCAAGCGCGAGATCGTCAGCATGGGCTGCCCCGATGTGAAGCCCGTCGAGCGGGTGGGCGATTACGTGGAGCCGCGCCAGTGGGACGCGCTGATCCGCGACCCGGACACGCTCGTGATCGACACCCGCAACGCCTACGAGGTGGCGATCGGCAGCTTTGAGAGGGCGATCGATCCGGGCACGGAGAGCTTCCGCCAGTTCCCCGCCTGGGTGGAGCAACGGCTGCGCGCGCTGGTGGCCGAGCGCCAGCCGAAGGCGATCGCCATGTTCTGCACCGGCGGCATCCGTTGCGAGAAGGCCAGTGCATACTTGCTGCAGAGGGGCTTCAGCAACGTGCACCACCTGCGGGGCGGCATCTTGCGCTACCTGGAAGAGATGCCGGAGGCGGGCAGCAGCTGGCACGGCGAATGCTTCGTGTTCGATCGGCGGGTGGCCCTCAACCACCGGCTCGAACCCGGCCGCCACAAGCTCTGCCACGCCTGCGGCCTGCCCCTGGCGCCGGCCGACCTGAACCACCCCGCCTACCGCCCCGGCGTGAGCTGCCACCACTGCATCGCACGGTTCAGCGACGCCGACCGGGCCCGCTTTGCCGAGCGCCAACGCCAGCTGGAGCTCGACCGTCTCCACGGCCAATCCCAGCTCGGGGTTGGCTTGGCGACGGCGCTTGGCGAGCCACAACCGGAGCCAGGCCTTGCAGGCTGACCCCGCCACTCCGCCGCCTGCCACTCCGCCGCCCCCCGACGCGGTGGGGCTCCCGGTGCTGTACAGCTTCCGGCGCTGCCCGTATGCGATTCGGGCGCGGCTGGCCCTGGCGGCGGCGGGCTGGCGGCCGGGCCCGGCGCTGGAGCTGCGGGAAGTGCGCCTGCGGGCCAAGCCGCCGGAGCTGCTGGCCCTCTCGCCCCAGGCCACCCTGCCGGCCTTGGAGATCCCCGCCGGCGCGGTCCTCGGCCAAAGCCTGGAGATCATGGACTGGGCCTTGCGGCAGCACGACCCCGAGGGCTGGAGCCAGGGCTGGAGCGAGGCCGAGCGGCAGGCGATCCAGGCGTTGATCGCCGAGAACGACGGTCCGTTCAAGCACCACCTGGATCGCACCCGATACGCCAGCCGCGACGGCGCCGCCGCTCGCGAACAGCGCGAGGGTGAGCGACAGCAGGCGCTCACCATCCTGCGGCGCTGGAATGCCCGCCTGGAATCCGGGGGCTGGCTGCTGGGCGCGCGCCCATCCCTGGCCGATCTCGCCCTGCTGCCATTCGTGCGCCAGTTCCGGCTGGCCGATCCCGCCCGCTTCAACGCCGAGTCAAACCTGGAGCCGTTGCGCCGCTGGTTGGGGCAGTACGAGGAGAGCGAGGCGTTGGCCAGGGTGATGGTGGAGCCCTGGGGACCGCGCTCCACCTGGAGATCCCCAAGCTGGCTGTATCACCTGGCCCTGCGGGACGACTGGCAACAGGCCAAGCTGGAGGGCCACTACGCCTACTCCAGCCGCGGGCTGCCGCTGCAGCAGGTTGGTTTCGTGCACGCCAGCCTGGCCAACCAGGTGGAGCCGACCCGGCAGCTCTTCTACGCCGACCTGCCCGCCGCAGAGGTGCTGCTGCTGGCGATCGATCCGACGCGGTTGGGGCCGGCGGGTGTGGAGGTGCGGATGGAGCCGGCACCGCAGAGCGGCGAACTGTTTCCCCATCTCTATCCATGTCTGCCCCTGGAGGCGGTGATCTGGAGTGAACCGATCTCGGCGGAACCCGCTCAGGTTTGATCCCGCTCCCAGCTGAACCCTGAGCGGTTGAACCCGCTCCGCGCCGAACCCGAAAAGCCCAGTCTCCGAAGCGCCCTGAACCCGAAATGCCCTGAACCCGACGCGCCCTGAACCCGAAGCGCCTCGCTCCCGTCCGGCTTGACCCTCAAACGCCCTGACCAGCCAACGCCTTGACTCCGGAACGCCATGACGCCTGGCTTCTCGTCCCCTGATGATCGCGATGCCGCCATGGCCGCTCCCGCTGGGATGGCCACTCCCGCTGGGATGGCCGCTCCCGCCGGGGTGGCCGCTGCCGCAGCCTCTGACGTGACACCCTCTGGCGCCACAGCCCCTGGCGCCACGGTTGCTGCTGCCGCCGGGTTGGAGGCCAGAGCCCAAGGGGCAGACACCCCTGGGGCGGGCCTGGAGGTGTTCAGCGGGCCCTCAGCCAACAGCCGGCCCTCAGCCAGCCCAGCTGCCGGAAACGTTGCGCCC
>JBIIIX010000316.1:0-3306 GCA_044234415.1 Cyanobium sp. | reverse complement strand
GCGGAGCGCGACACGGCGCTGGTGAGCGTGGGCCATCGCCCCACGCTGCTGGGCTTCCACGACACGGTGCTGGAGCTCGACGGTTATGGCGGCTGGCGGTTGATCCCGGCGGCGGGCTATGAATTTGGCCGATCCGCCCCCGCCGCATGAGCGATCCCCCCTCAGCCAGCAGCCCTGATTCGGCGTCGCCACCCCCCACCAGCGCCACCAGCGGCGACGTTCCCGCCTTCGGCTGGAGCGCCTATGCCGAGCGGATCAACGGCCGCTTCGCCATGTTGGGATTCGTGGCGGTGCTGCTGATCGAAGCCCTCAGCGGCGACACGTTCCTGCACTGGGCCGGGCTGGTTCCCTGAACGGCCGGGGAGGTTGATCCCGGGTCGGCTATCCGGCAGTAAGCCCTTGGGCATTGGCCAGGTTGATGGTCCTCCGCCAACCGGCCCCGCCGAGGTTATGGAGCTGCGGCCGCCAGGGCTCGCGGTGGTTGTGCCCCGCAGATCATCCGGGCGTTGGCTCAGGGGGGAGGGTTCCAGCTCAGAGGGGCGCCGGGTCGTTCAAGGCAGGTTGATCAGGTCCACCTGCCACACGCCAGCGCGGCTGACCTCCAGCGCCAATTGACGGCCATCAGCCTGCAGGCTGAGCCGCCGCGGCACGCCCGCCGGCAGCATCGGCACCCGCTCGCTGGTTTGCAACGAGCGGCGGTAGATCACCAGTTCGGTCTGGTCGGCCCGTTGCCGCACCACCGCCAGCCGTTCCCCCGCCGCGTCAACCGCCACCGCCAGCGGCTGGGCGTCGGGGCGGTCGAGACCCGGCAGCGGCACCGGCATGCCCCGCTCTAGATCCACCAGCATCACCTGGTCGCGGCCGACCCGTTGGCCGATCAGGGCAAGCCAGCGACCGCTCAACGCCGGTTCCCGCGCTGGAGTCAGCTGCTCCAACTGGCGGTTCAGGCCGTTGAGGGGGCGAGGCAGGTCGCCGGAGCAGGCCGTCAACAGGAGGGCCCCCAAGGCGCTGGCCCCCAAGGCGCTAGCCAGGCCTGGCAGACGGAAGCCGCCATGGCAGCCGGCCCCGCGCCGCCGTCTGCCGCTCGCTGGCCACGGGCCTGGGGAGGCGGCGCAGGAACCGGCAGGCGCCCTCGCCCCCGAAGCCGCGCCGCGATCGGCCCCACCCGAGCCCGCGGCGACCGCTGCCCACGGGAAGGCGCCGCCAGCGGCTGGGCGCGTCATGGAGCCCCTCCGCCGCGCTGCGGCTGTGCGGGCGGCCGGTCGGGCTCCAGCAGGCCGGAGAGATCAAACACCTGCACCTGGGAGCGGCCTTGCTGGAGCAGCTGCAACGCCAAGCGCTGGCCATCGGGGGAGAGGCTGAGCCGTTGGGGCTCCAGCCCCGGCGGGGTGAGCAGCCTGCGCAGCTGACCGGTGAGGCGATCCAGCACAAGCGGCTGGGAGCGATCGCCTTCCTGGCCGAGAAGGGCGACATAGCGACCGTTCCAGCTGAGCGAGGGGGAGCGATGGGGTTGGAGGCGGCCCAGCTGGGGCAAGGGCAGGAGGCGGCCGGAGGGTTGCTCCTGCAACAGCAGGGTGGCCCGCCCGCCCCGCTCCACCACGCTGGCCAGCAGGCGGCCATCACCGCTCAGGGCGGGATCCTCTCGGTTGCCCTGCAGGCCGGGCGGTGGGCCAGCCGATCGCCGGGCCCAGGGCAGGCAGCCCGCCAGCAGCAGGGCCAGCAACGCCAGCGAGGCGGCCGAGCCGAGGCTGATGGGGGAGCGGCTGCTGGGCGAGCGGCTGCTGGGCGAGCGGCAGATCGGCGAACGGCTGCTGGGAAAGCGGCTGATCGGCGAGCGGCAGCCGCTGATCCGGCGCGATGGCCTTGCGCCAGGCCGCGATTCCGGACTGGCGCCAGGCCGCCGTCGCGGCCTGCGGACCTCCATACCAAGGCGGCGAAGACGCTTCAGTCGTCGAAGCGGGAGCTGTTGTCGCGGGGGGCGACGCCGCGGGGATTCGGGGATGCTGTGACCGCCGCGGCCGTTGCTGCGGGGCGGCCGCTGGTCGAGGCGGCGGCGCCAGGGCTGGTGGTTGAGGAGCGGATCGGCGTGAAGTCGGCGTCGCTGACCTGAGCGGTCGGGCGAGGGCCGCGGCCGATGGGCGTGCCCTCGGGCACGCCCGGTGTGCCCGTGGGGCGCGGGTCGCCAAAGCGGGAGCTGGTGCTGGGGCGACCGCTAGCACTGGAGGAGGCCGGTGGCTCGGGGCGGCGGCTGGAGCGCGGCAGCGAGTCGGTGGCGGGGGTGGGGCGACTGCCGCGTCGGGCTTCCGGTCCGCTGTCGCGCTCACGGCGGCGGCTGCCGAACTCCTGGGCCGCACGGGAAGGGCTGGCGGCGTAGCGGCTCGGATCGCTGGCCTCGCGCTCGGGAGGACCGCCGCGCACCGGCTCGCGCTCCTCGCGGCGAGGGGATTGCCAGTCTTCGCTGTCGTCGCGGCGGCTGGCGGCCCGTTCGGGGATGGCGGCCCTGCTGCTGCGGCGCGGGCGGTAGAAGTCGTCTTCGGGCTCGTCGTAGCCGCGGAAGCGGCGGTTCACCGGGGTGGGCTCGTCAAAGCGGTCGGGCTCGCCGTCGAAATCACGGCCTGGGCCGAGGCCACCGCGACCGCGGGGCGGTGTCGGTTCCTCATCGTCGAAATAGGAGGAGCGCCGCGCCTGTTCGGTGGTGACGCCCCGCAAGCGCACGCTCTCGTAGGCGAAGAACACGGTGGTGCCAGCCAGCAGGAACTGGCCGAACTGCAGGATGGGATCGAGGCGCCAACCCTGGAAGAAGAGGATGCCGCCGCAGAGCAGGCCGATGGCGGCGAAGAACACGTCGTAGTCCCGGGCCAGGGCAGGCTTGAAGCTCCGCATGAAATAGAGGAGCGCACCGCCGACGGCCAGCACGATGCCGACGATGCTGGCCCAGTTGAGGCTGGCGTTGACCACAGGCCGGGTGGTTACAGAGATTGAAGCCACTGTAGGCACCCCGGAGCACGAAACCAGCGACCTCGCGGTGGGCTCGGCCAGCCGATGCCCAGACAAGGAGGCCCGAGGGATGGACGGGCCAGGGCAGCGTCTACGGCAAGCCGTCCGTCAGCGGAAGGGGATCACGGCCAGGGAGGGCCTGGTTGGCGGTTGTCCCCGCTTGTGCCCGCGGAAGTCCGCCCGAAAAATGCTCAGGCGGCGGCGTGATCAGCTCCCGGCTGCTGGGGCCTGCACGGAATCGAGCGGCTGGCGGTCCCAGCCAGCGCTTCCCGTCCAGGCGTGTTGATGCCATCCAGGACTGTTGATGAC
>JBIIIX010000315.1:0-3334 GCA_044234415.1 Cyanobium sp. | reverse complement strand
GCATAGGTGTGGGCCCGGCGGCGCAGGGCCAAGGGCGTCAGCTCCTGGCGCTCCGCTTGGCTGAGCGACTGCAGCACCTTGAGCTCGATCGGCAGCCCGTGGCAATCCCAGCCCGGCACAAACCGCGCCCGGCGGCCCTGGAGCAAGGCGTGCTTGTTGATGATGTCCTTGAGGATCTTGTTGAGGGCGTGGCCCACATGCAAGGCCCCGTTGGCATACGGGGGGCCGTCGTGCAGGGTGAACACCGGCCCGGACGGCACGGATCCGGGATCCTGGCCGCTGAGCCGCTCATAGAGGCGCTGCTCCCGCCAGAAGGCCTGCAGCTCCGGCTCTCGCTGCCTGGCATTGGCCCGCATCGCGAAGGGCGTCTGCAGCAGGTTCAGCGTGTCCTTGTAAGGGGCAGGGGCTGACGCCGCAGCGGTGGCTGGACGGGTGCTCACAGCGCCAGGGGGGGAAAGGGGCGATTATCCCGCCCCGCCTGGCGGGCACCGGGTCGACAGGCCAGGGCCGTGGCGGCAGGCCAGGGGCATGGCGGCAGGCCAAGGCATGGCGACAAGCCAGCGCCATGGCGGCAGGCCGCGGCCATTCCGGCAGGCCAGGGCCATGGCAACAGGAGCGGAGCCGGGGCGTCAAGCCCCGCGGAACCCCTCCTCGGGCTCCAGCTCGGCCTCCGCCAGCGGCGGCTCGCCTGGCCCCAGCGGCGGCAGGGCGCCGCTGGCGCTCAGCAGCGCGTCGATGGCGTGGAAGTTGGGCACGGTGCGCTGGGGGGGCGGTGGATCGAGGATCTCCACCTCGACCGATTCCGACTCCAACTCCAACTGCGACTCCGGCTGCGACTCCGACTCCAAGTCCGACCCCGGCTGCGGCTCCGTTGTCAGCGCTTGATCTTGATCTTGACCCTGTGGGGAGAGCATCGTCTGAGGCGCCGGAGCGGCCTCGGCCGCTAAGCCAGCGGGTTGATCAGGGCCGCTGCTCCCCTCGGCCGGCGGCCGCTGGTCGCGGGGCTTCTGCAAGTCGCTGGACTCCTGGAGGTCGGTGGGCTGCTGGAGGTCGGTGGATTCCCGCTGGGCAGGCTGGGAGGGGCTGGGGGCCGCCGCTGGCTCCGCGGGAGTGGTGTCGGCCCCGTCCCCGTGCAAGGCACCCGTTGGCGGGGTCTCCTTCGCCTTGGCGCTTGCTGGGGGCGCCTCTGCCGCGGCGTTGGTTGGGGGGCCCTCAGCCGCCGCACCATTGGCTGCGGCCTCTCCCACCGCCTCTCCATCGGCATCTCCATCCGCCTCTCCATCGGCCGCTCCATCGGGCTCTGCCTCGGCCTCGGGCCGCACCCAGCGTTTGCCGCTCGCCTTCGGCTGGCGGCGGGCCGCCAGCCAGCTGGCCAGCCCGCCGCCCAGCTCCTGGGCGCTCAGCAGCAGCCGGGCCAAGGCGGCGGTCAGCTGCTGGAGGCCGGAAACCCAGCGCTGGGGTGTGGCCAGGGCGGAGCGTTCCTCGCCGCTGAGCTGGTTCCAGCGGCCCCGCCCCACCTCGGAGCCGAGCCGGCCGATCAGCAGGCCCCCGCAGAGCACCGCCAGCATCGGAGCGCCGGTGAGCCGCTCGGCGCTGGTCACCAGCACCAGGCCCAGCAGCAGCACCACGGCGCCCCAAAAGGCGTCGCGGGGGCGGCTGAGCTCCGGGGTGAGCAAGGGCAGCAGCAGCACCGCGATTCCCAGCGTCAGGGCGAAGCAACCGCCCAGGGTGGCGAGCATGGCGGCCAGGAGCGCAAACAATCCCATTGTGGTGGGGCGTTCTAGCGCCTCCCCCGCCGCCGGCCGGCGCGGCCGGTGGGTCGGGGTTCGCCGATAGCGCCATGGAGGAAGAGGCGGGGTTCACGCCCGCCGGCCCGGCGTCTGCCGTCGGGGCGTTGGCGGCGGCCGAGGCCAGGGCTGCCACGGCGGCTGCAGTGGGGCCACCCGCAATCGCTTTGCCCCCCAGGGCCTGTGGCTTGTAGGGCCTGAACAGGCTCTGTGCCCCCAGCCTGGCGCTATCGCCTGCGCCAGTTGGTTTGCTCGCAGGAACGGATCAGCTTCAGCCGGCCACGCTGAGATGCCACAACGAAGCGATTCCCTCCCAGGAGCGGCAACTGGCGTGGTGCGGGGCGTTGGCGAAGTCGATACCAGCGCGCAGATCTGGAACGGCCTGCTCCTGAGAGGGGCGTGGACTCGCCGTGGAGCCCAGGCATGGATCCAACCTAGATTTCAGCATTCGCCGTGCTGGCCTTGGCCGATCGATCGGCGGACTGGGTGGATCAGGCCCTGCGGGATCTCGATCAGGCGGAGCAGTGCTCGCGGAGGCATTGTTGAACGACACACGCTGGCTGGGGGACCTACCGGAGAGCATGGCCGCCGCGGCCCGGATGGGAGATGACCGCTTATCAGCGCAACGGCGCCCGCCTCGGCGGCTCACGGCAGGGAAACCCGGCGGAAAGGCTCACGCCGGAAGCGCCGATAGATATCGAAGTCGCTATCCAGAGAGAGGATCTCGGCAACATCCAGCCGCTCCGAGAGCGTCACCAGGGTGAGATCGGCGAAATCACCGGGCAGATCGGCGTAGCGCTGGTTGAGTTCGGCGATGCGGCTGTAATCCTCCGGAAGCAGGTTGCTTACCTCGATGCCACCGCGGCTGACCGCCCCGAGCAGGTGGTTCTGAGCGGCCAGGACGCGGGGATCAGAGGGATTGCCCAGCAGCCAGAGCACCTCCGCGATGCAGATCGGCGAGGTGATCAGTTGCGCGGCGTTCTGATCAAAGAAGGCCAGCACCGCTTGATGCAGGGGCTCCTGCTGCTGGTAGTAACTGAGCAGGATTCCCGAGTCGATCAGGATCCGCCGCATCAGCGCCTTTGCAGCCGGCGAGCCTGGAGCTGCTCGGCGAGCAGCCGTCGCCGTTGCTGGCGTTCAGCGCTACCCGGTGGCAGCGTATCGAGGAAGTGATCGGGATGCCCGCCCAACTGCTCGGTGATCGAAGGGGACGGCTGGCGCTGTTGCCAGCGATCGCGGATCAGCTGGCGGATGAGGGAGCTCTTGTCCTGGCCTGTGGCAGCCAGAAGCTCCTGGAGGCAGCGTTCGGTTTCGCTGTCCAGCCTGACGGTGAGTGGCATGGACCCCAGGCTCGATCCTGTACGACGGATGATTTGATTGTAATACGGTTGCCGTGGTGTTGCCCGTTGCGAGCCTTGCCTTCTAGTGAGGGCCTGCGCCTCAGGAGTCTCGATCCGCGCGACCCAGCTCGCGCAGGTCATCGGCATCGGCGCTGCCGGAGCGCCGGCCGGAGCCGCCGAACCGGGAACGCCGCCAGGTGCTCTGCA
>JBIIIX010000061.1:0-12675 GCA_044234415.1 Cyanobium sp. | reverse complement strand
GTTCCCGCTGCACCATGAGGTCGGCACGGGTTCGGGTTGATCGGCCAACGGTCCGCATGGGCGGGCGACTGGAACCGATGCCCTCCCCCCACGGCTCAGGCCTCGGCGTGATTCCTGGCAGCCCAGGGAGCGTCGGGCCAGGCATATGGCCAGGCCAAGCGTCCAGCCGCATTGAACGAGCGATTCGCGGGAAGGGCTATCTGATCCGGTAAGCCCGAACGTGGTCCACCCCAAGCAGGCGGCCTGGTGTTCCATCAGTCGGCCGGACGATGCCGTGTCGCATTGAGTTTTGGATGCTTGCTGGTTCGGCACCACAACCGCCGCAAGCTGAACTCACGCCTGAGTGGCCGCCGTGAGGGCCTGAACGCGGTTTTTGCGCTGTAACGGAGGCTTCGGTTCGGTCAACCGCACACCCATCCCCGGGCGCGAGGGCACCTCGAGCTCATAGGTTGGCACTCGACGGGTGAGAGTGCTAGAGGCTCCGCCCTTGGCCTCTGGCTCGCCCCCGTCCGCGTTCCTCACCCGCGACCATCGCGCTCTAACAACCCATGGCTGCTGTTTCTCTCAGCGTCTCGACGGTGAAGCCCCTCGGCGATCGCATCTTTATCAAGGTGTCCGAATCCGAAGAGCGCACTGCCGGCGGCATCCTGCTGCCTGACACCGCCAAGGAAAAACCCCAGGTCGGCGAAGTCGTCCAGGTGGGCCCTGGCAAGCGCAACGACGATGGCTCCCGCCAGACGCCGGAAGTGGGCGTCGGTGACAAGGTTCTCTACAGCAAGTACGCCGGCACCGACATCAAACTCGGCACCGACGAGTTCGTCCTGCTGTCCGAAAAGGACATCCTCGCCATCGTCAACTGAGGCTTGGCCTGGGATCCGCTGATCCCCGCCTCTCCGCAAGCCCATTTCATCCCGACCACTCTCCTACCTAAGCTCAACCATGGCCAAGCGCATTATCTACAACGAACAAGCTCGTCGTGCTCTTGAAAGGGGCATCGATATTCTCGCTGAATCCGTTGCTGTCACCCTTGGCCCCAAGGGACGCAACGTGGTGCTCGAAAAAAAGTTTGGCGCTCCCCAGATCGTCAATGATGGTGTCACCATCGCCAAGGAGATCGAGCTTGAGGATCACATTGAAAACACAGGTGTCGCCCTGATCCGCCAAGCCGCCAGCAAGACCAACGATGCCGCCGGTGATGGCACCACCACCGCCACCGTGCTGGCCCACGCGATGGTGAAAGCCGGCCTGCGCAATGTGGCCGCCGGAGCCAACGCGATCACCCTGAAGCGCGGCATCGACAAGGCCACTGAATTCCTGGTCAAGAAGATCGAGGAGCACGCCAAGCCGATCAGCGACAGCAACGCCATCGCCCAGGTGGGCACCATCTCCGCCGGTAACGACGAAGAGGTGGGCCGCATGATCGCCGACGCGATGGACAAGGTCGGCAAAGAGGGTGTGATCTCCCTGGAAGAAGGCAAGTCGATGACCACCGAATTGGAGGTCACCGAAGGCATGCGCTTCGACAAGGGCTACATCTCCCCCTACTTCGCCACCGACACCGAGCGGATGGAGGCTGTGCTGGATGATCCCTACATCCTGATCACGGACAAGAAGATCGGCCTCGTGCAGGATCTCGTGCCCGTGCTGGAGCAGATCGCCCGCACCGGTAAGCCCCTGCTGATCATCGCCGAGGACATCGAGAAGGAAGCCCTCGCCACCCTGGTGGTCAACCGCCTGCGTGGGGTGCTGAATGTGGCAGCCGTCAAGGCTCCCGGTTTCGGTGATCGCCGCAAGGCAATGTTGGAAGACATCGCTGTTCTCACCAATGGCCAACTGATCACCGAGGACGCCGGCCTCAAGCTGGAGAACACCAAGCTGGAGATGCTCGGCACCGCCCGCCGCATCACCATCAACAAAGACACCACCACGATCGTTGCCGAGGGCAACGAAGCCGCGGTCAAGGCCCGCTGTGAGCAGCTCCGCAAGCAGGTGGAGGAAACCGATTCCTCCTATGACAAGGAGAAGCTGCAGGAGCGCCTGGCCAAGCTCAGCGGTGGTGTTGCCGTCGTCAAGGTCGGTGCTGCCACCGAAACCGAGATGAAGGACAAAAAGCTGCGCCTGGAAGATGCCATCAACGCCACCAAGGCGGCCGTTGAGGAAGGCATCGTCCCCGGTGGTGGCACCACCCTGGCCCACCTGGCCCCCGCCCTGGAGGAGTGGGCCGCCGCCAACCTCTCCGGCGAGGAGCTGATTGGCGCCCAGATCGTGGCCACCGCCCTCACCGCCCCGCTCAAGCGGATCGCCGAGAACGCAGGCGCCAATGGTGCTGTGATCGCCGAGCACGTGCGTAGCAAGCCCTTCAACGAGGGCTACAACGCCGCCTCCGGTGAGTACGTCGACATGTTGGCCGCCGGCATCGTTGACCCCGCCAAGGTGACTCGCTCCGGCCTGCAGAACGCCGCCTCGATCGCCGGCATGGTGCTGACCACCGAGTGCATCGTGGCGGATCTGCCCGAGAAGAAGGAAGCTGCTCCCGCCGGTGGCGGCGGCGGCATGGGTGGCGACTTCGACTACTGATCGCCGTCAACCCGTCTGAACTGATCAGGCACGCACTGATCAGATAACCACTGATCAGTCAATCAGTGATCAAATAACTACTGATCAGACATCCGGGAGAGTGAGGGGCAACCCTCCTCTCCCTTTTTTGTGTCCGGTTCCTGGAGCGTTGATGGCTCAGCGGACACGCCAGTGCCGTTGAGATCCAGCTCGAACCCCCACTGCCCCGGCGGTTCTCCTCTCACCCAGCCCTAAGAGGCTCAGCTGTGAGAGAACCTGAAGCCGTGAGGGGACGTGCTGCAGATACCCGCCGCTGGGTCGGACGAGGCCCAGCTTGTCGAGGCTGCCCAGCTTTACGGATGCTCTCGACAATCCAGATCATCAGCCAGGCTACTAGCTGCGACAGATGGCGCGACCTTGATGGCGGTTCGTTCCATGTCAGTTCGTTGCAAGTCAGTTCGTTCCAAGTCAGTTCGTTCCAAGTCAGTTCGTTGCGTGTCAGTTCGTTGCCTGGCAATTTGCCAAACCTTCTTGAGGTGAATGCCTTCTATCTGCGTCGAGCCTCTGCGAGCACGAAGGCCTCAGTTAACTTCCAACGCCACCAGCTGTAGCGCCTGGCCGCTGAGCAGCCGGTGGCTGAGGGTGCCGCAGCTGGGGCAGTCTCCGAGCCCTTGCTTGGCATGAAAGGTCTTGCCGCACGGTTCGCAGTGACAGATCGCCGGCTCCGATTCGATCTGCAGTTGGGCATGGGCGCCAATCGTGTTCTGCATGACAAGCGGAAAGGCAAACCGCAGGGCCTCCAGCTCGACCCCCGCCAGCTCGCCCACCCGCAGGCGGATCGTCACGATCGACACGGCTCCCTCAGCCGCCGCCGCCGCCAGCGACTGGCGGCAAACCTCCTGCATCAAGCTCAGTTCATGCACGGTCGGCCGCCGCGATGGCGTGGCTGGCTTGGATCCACTGGCGCAGCAGCCTCTGGGCCCCAGGCAGCCGGCGGCGGAGCCTTTGCGAGAAACCTTCGCCATGGTCCAGGCAGAAGGCGGGCACGAGCAAAACCCAGGCCTGGGGCCTCCCGCCCAACAGCAGGTCCGCAAGGCCCAGCAGCTGTCCTGGCGAGAGCTGGTGGCTGAAGGCTCCCAGGGGCTCCTGGGCGCCAGCCCGCGCCAGCGAACCCGACTCCAGCCCCGCCGGAACCAGGTTGCGCAACATGGGGAGCCATCGCGTCTCGGCGATAGCGTCGCCCCTGCCCGTAGCCGATTCGGTCACGCGCTCGGCCTCCGCCCCGCCGGCCGAGCGCCCTGCCCAGTCCGGGTGGCCAGGGTGCGCGCTGGTTGGCACCAACCCGCTAATCCCGGGAACCAACCAGGCATCGATGAACAACACCCTGGCCGCCGCCGCAACGTCGGCCGACAGTTCTGGGGTGAGCTGCTGCACCGCGCGCAGTTGTGAAGGCGGCAGCCAGCGCTCGGCCCGCCGCGCCAGCCACCACCCCACGCCGTCATCGCTCCGGAGCGGATTGCCGATGCCGATCACCAGGGCGTCGCGACCCGCGAGCCAGCGGGATTCGGGGCCTAAGGCCTCAACCGCCGTCTGCCGGAGAGCCCCGCCCGCGGCCCACGACACCGCCATGGACGTGCCAGAGGCGGCCATGGCGGTGCCATAGGCGGCACAGGCTTGTCTAGCCGAAACGGCCGCCACCGCCTTAGCCACGCACCCGCTCCGCCAGCAGCTCGCCATCGCTGCCACGCAGCTCCACCCGCAGCGGCATGGCGCCGGCGGCATGGGTGCTGCAGCTGAGGCACGGGTCGAAGCAACGGATGCCGGCTTCGATGCGGTTCAGCAGCGGCTCCGGCAGCTCCGCCGGCACTGGATCCGGCAGATAGGCCCGGGCGATCTGCGCCACGGTGCGGTTCATCGCCAGGTTGTTTTGGCCCGTGGCGATGATCAGATTCACACCGCTGAGCAGGCCATGCTCATCCACGCGGTAGTGATGAAACAGCGTGCCCCGGGGTGCTTCGCTCACCCCTACCGCCTCATGGCAATTGAGGCCCGCATGGGAGCGGATGCGCCCCGAGAGCAGTGCTGGATCCTGGGCATGGGCCTCGATCGCTTCCAGGCAGGCCACGATCTCCACCAGCCGGGCGTGGTGATATGCGAAGGAGGACAGTGCCACCGGCCCGCCGGCGCGCTGGCGGAATTCGATCAGCTCGGCATCGGCCCAGGCGGTGCCGATCGTGTCGCACACATTCAGGCGAGCCAGGGGGCCGACGCGGTAGAGGCCATTTGGATAGCCCAAAGGCCTGTAGTAGGGAAACTTCAGATAGGTCCAGGGCTCTACCGCCTCAGCCAGGAAGTCGTGGTAGTCGTCCTCCCGCAGGCCCTCGGCCACGATCGTGCCATCGGCGCCGCGCAAGCGCAGCAACCCATCGCTGGGCTCCCAGCGCCCCTCTGGTCCCACCAGGCTGAGGAACAGGCTCGGGAACAGCCCGAAGCAAGCCTGTTCACGCCGCAGGGGTCCATCGAGCAGTTGTTTAAACAACTCCAGGGCCAGCTTGGCTGTGCTGCGGGCCTCGGGCAGGCGCTCCAGAATCCAGTCGCGGGTGTCGGGCCGCAGGGGCGTGCGCACCCCGCCCGGCACCGCCCAGGCCGCATGGATGCGACGACCGGCCAAACCTTCGATCAGCTGCTGCCCGAACTGCCGAAGGCGGATGCCAGCCCGGGCCAGTTCGGGATCCGCCGCCATCAGGCCGAACACATTGCGTCGTTCCGGCGCACATTCCCAGCCCAGCAGGAAATCGGGGCTGCTGAGGTGAAAGAACGACAGGGCATGGCTTTGGGTGATCTGGGCCAGATTCAGCAGCCGCCGCAGGGCCTGGGCCGTGGGCGGCACCTGCACCGCCAGCAGCTTGTCGCCGGTCTTCGCCGCCGCCAGCAGGTGGCTCACCGGGCAGATGCCGCAGATCCGCGCCGTGATGCCCGCCATCTCGGTGAAGGGCCGACCCTCGCAGAACTTCTCGAAGCCCCGATACTCCACCACATGAAAGCGGGCATCGCTCAGGTGGCCCTGGTCATCCAGCAGCAGCGTGATGCGGGCGTGGCCCTCAATTCGGGTGACCGGATCGATCGTGATCGTGCGTGCCATCAGCCGAACCGCAACTGCTCCGTGCCCGCCAGGCAGGGCATTTCACCCCGCAGCAGCGGCTCCAGGCAGAGCCGGATCCGCTCTGCCGATGGCGGACAGCCCGGCAGGTACACATCCACCGGGATCACGGCATGCAACGGCAACACCTGGGGCAGCAATCGCGGCAGTTGCCCCTGCCCATCGGGCAGCTGGGCGCCGTGATCCGCCAGCTCCAGATAGCCCCGCTCCAGCACCGCCTCCGGGCCGCTGAGCAGGTTGCGCAAGGCCGGCACATTGCCGCTGATCGCACAGTCGCCGAAGCTCACCACCACCTTGCTGCGCTGCCGCAGCAGCTGCGCCATGGCCAGGTTCTCCGTGTTGGCCACCGCCCCCTCCACCAGGCAGACATCCACCCCGTCCGGAAACTGCTTCACATCGCTGGCCACAGGCGAATACACCACATCCGCCACGGTTGCTAAGGCAAACAACAGCTCATCCAGATCCAGAAACGACATGTGACAGCCCGAACACCCCGCCAGCCATACCGTCGCCAAGCGCAGCCGGGGGGCCTGGGGGGAAGCGGGCGTGAACGGGGGCGGGGCCCCTCGCCGATTGGATGGGGGCGGCTCGGGCGGGGGAGCGTCAGGGGCTGGCGGGGGCATGGCGTTGGCGATCAGGGAGGTGTGGGAGAGTCCCAGTGGCGTTGATGGCGGCCCTGCAGCAGCTGCCAGGCTCGGCCGGGCTGGGGATGCTTTTCGCCGGTGCCGTCGTCGCGATGGAAGAGGGCGCCGGTGGGGCAGACATCGACGCATTTGCCACAGGATGTGCAGGCGCTGACTTCGCCCCAGGGTTGATCGAGCCCCGCGATCAGGCGGCTGTGCTGGCCACGGGCCGCCACATCCCAGACATGCGCCCCCTCGATCTCGTCGCAGACCCGCACACAACGGCTGCAAAGAATGCAGCGGTTGTGATCCAGCAGGAAGCGGGGGTGGGAGGCGTCGATCGGACGCTGGGGGTAGCGATAGGGAAAACGGCAGTGGTCCATCCCCACCGCCACGGCCATGGCCTGGAGCTCGCAGGAGCCGTTGGCCACGCAGAACGCGCAGACGTGATTGCCTTCGGCGAAGAACAGCTCCACCGCCATGCGGCGGACCTCCCGCAGTTGGGGCGTGTCGGTGAACACGCGCTGGCCTTCGGCGGCGGCGGTGGCGCAGGCGGGCTGCAAGCGGGGGTTACCTTCCAGCTCCACCAGGCACAAGCGGCAGGCCGCCACCGGCGTGAGGCCTTCCAGATGGCAGAGGCGCGGCAGCTGGATGCCGGCCGCCACCGCCGCCTGCAGCAGGGTCGACCCTTCGGGCACCGCCACCTCCTGGCCATCGATCCGCAGGGTGAGCACGCTCATCGAACGCAGGCCGCCTCGTATTCGTGCCGGAACCAGCGCAGGGTGCTGAGCACCGGGTTTGGCGCCGCCTGGCCCAGGCCGCAGAGGCTGGTGGCTCCCACCATTTGGCACAACGCCTCCAGCTGCCGCAGGTCGTCTGGATTGGCTCGGCGCTCGACGAAGCGTTGCAGCAGCAGCTCCAGCTGCACCGTGCCGGCCCGGCAAGGCAGACAGCGACCGCAGCTCTCCCCGACGCAGAAGCGCATGAAATAGAGCGCCAGATCCGGCATCGCTGTGCCCTCGCCCAGCACCACCATGCCGCCGGAACCCATCATTGATCCCAGCGCCTTCAGCGTTTCGTAGTCGGCCGGGGTATCGAGCTGCGCGGCCGGGATGCAGCCGCCGGCGGGCCCGCCGGTCTGCACCGCCTTGAGAGGGCGCCCGTCGGCTGTGCCGCCGCCCATTGTCTCCACCACAGTGCGCAATGGGGTGCCGATCGGCACCTCCACCAAGCCGGTGTGGCGCACATCGCCGGATAGCGAAAAAACCTTGGTGCCGCCACTGGCCTTGGTTCCCATGGCGGCGTACCAGTCGCCACCTTCCCGCAGGATCGCCGGCACCGCCGCCAGGGTCTCCACGTTGTTGATCAGGGTGGGGGCGTTCCAGAGCCCCCGCTGGGCCGGATAGGGCGGGCGCGGCCGGGGAGTGCCGCGCTGGCCCTGAATCGAGGCCAACAACGCCGTTTCCTCGCCACAGACGTAGGCCCCGGCCCCCACCCGCAGCTCCAGCTCCAGGCCGAAGCGGCTGCCACCGATCGTTGGACCCAGCCAGCCCCGCGCACGGGCCTGGTCCAGGGCCCGCCGCAGCCGTTCCACGGCCAGCGGATATTCGGCCCGCAGGTACACGAAGCCTTGGTGAGCGCCCACCGCATAGGCGGCGATGGCCAGCCCCTCGATCAGGCGGTGGGGATCGCCTTCCAGAACGCTGCGATCCATGAAGGCGCCGGGATCGCCTTCATCGGCATTGCACACCACCCAGCGCGGACCTGGGGGCTGCAAGGCAACTGTGTCCCACTTGAGGCCGGTGGGATAGCCAGCGCCGCCCCGTCCCCGCAGGCCGCTGCGCCGCACCTGCTCCCGCACCTGCTCCGGCGTCAGCTGCTCCAGGCAGCGCCGCAGCGTGGCATAGGTGCCCAGCGCCAGGGCGGAATCGATCGACTCCGGATCCACCAGCCCACAGGTCTCCAACACCACCGGCCGTTGCAAGGCGAAGAAGGGTTGCCGCAGCGACAGGCGCCAGGGCGCCAGGGTGGCGGCATCGGGCTGCCGCACCAGGGTGCTGGCCTGTTCCAGGGGTAAGGCGCCGTAGAGCCGGGGGCCATGGGGTCCCTCCTCCGCCACCAGGGGGCCGCGACCGCAGAGGCGCAGGCAGCCCACACGCCGAATCTCGAGCGCCGCGGTCTGCCCACCCCGCTCCTGGTCGCTCAGTGCGGCCTCCAGCGCTTGACGCAGCGCTGGCCCACCGGCGTGGCGGCAGCCGCTGGCGTCGCAGCAGCGCAGGCGCCGGGGCGGGGCGCTGCTGGAAGCCGCGGGGGATAGTTGGGGCATCGCTGCCTCCATGGCGGAGCGACAGCCGGGGGGATCTCCGTGTCTTAGCCACGGAGGGGAGGATCGGCCCTGATCTCATCGCTTTCGGCGGCGGCCAGCGCTTGCCGCAGGCGTTGATCCAGGCCCTGCGGGTCGCCCAGCGGCAGGTCGGCCACAACCTGGTTGTCGATCAGCAGCAGGGGCGCCTGGCCACAAGCCCCCAGGCAGCTCAAGCTTTCCAACCGCCACTGGCCGTTCACATCCTGCTGGTCCGGCGCGAGCCCCAGCAGCGCGCTCAGCCGTTCCAGCAACGCTCCGCCGCCGCGCACGAAGCAGGCTGTGCCGAGGCAGGCGCTGCAGCGATGGGCCGTCGGCGGCTGCAGCTGGAACAGGTGATAGAAGCTCGCCACCCCGTAGACCCGACTCAGGGGCAGCCCCAGCTCCTGAGCCACCTGGAGCAGCGCGGCTTTGGGGAGGTGGCCATGCAGCTGCTGTACCGCATGCAGCACCTCAATCAGCGCGTCCTGTCGGCCGGCCTGCAAACGCACCAGGCGGCTGATGTCTGGGTCCAGCTCGCAGTGGACCGCTGCCGGATCCGGTGCCCCAAGCGCTTGGGCCGGGGGCCACAGCGCTGTCCCTGCCAGGGGGCCAACGGGCCGGAGTTGGGCTGGGATGTCGCCCGAGCTGTTGCCAGACATGGGCCCTTGGCGGCTGTTCCACTGCTAGCAACAGCGAATGCTTGCCACGTGGTTGCTAGCCACTCCGGAGACCGCCGCGGCTTTCGCGACAACATGTGGCGTGAGCCTTTGTTGCCTCAAGCCGGCAACAGCAGCTTCAGCAGGCCGAGGCCAGCGGCGGCGGCGATCACCTGGATCACGCTCCAGCGAGCCGCCAGCAGCAACAGCAGCCCGCCCGCCAGCAGCAGCAGGGCCAGTGGATCGAGGCGGCCGCCGGGCCAGAGAGCCGGTCCAGCCAGAAACAATGCCAAGGCCGCGATCATCCCGACCACGGCGGCGGTGATGGCGGCCAGCGGCGCCGCTAGGCGCAGATCCCCCCGGCTGGCCTCCACCAGGGGCGCCCCGGCCAGGATGAACCCGAACGACGGCAGGAACGTGAACCAGACGCTGGTCAGCAGGGCGGCCAGGCCGCTGCTCCAGGATCCCGGCCCGCTGGCCAGGCCCTGCTGCCAGCCGCCCATAAAGCCAACGAACGCCACCACCATGATCAAGGGGCCCGGGGTGGTTTCCCCCAGGGCCAGGCCGTCCACCATCTGGCTGGCCGTCAGCCAGCCAAAACGTTCCACCGCCCCCTGGGCCACATAGGGAAGGACCGCGTAGGCACCGCCGAAGCTCAGAAAGGCCACCTGGGTGAAGAAGCGCGCCATGGTGGCCAGCAGGCCCTGCCAGCCATCCAGGAGGCTGAGAAGCAGCAGCGGCAGGGCCAAAGCCAAGGCCCAGACCAGCAGCGTCAACGCCAGCCCCCGGGGGCTGAAGCGGGCATGGCGAGGCGAGGCGGTGTCATCGCCATGGATGAAATCCCCGGAGTCCGGTTCTGCCGCTCTGGGTTGCGGCTGCCGCCGCGACGACGGAGCGGCTGCGCCTGGGGCGCTCGCCCCGGGCTCGGAGGGTTCCGCTTCGGCGTCGGAGCGCGAGGGCTGCGACGGGTTTGCGGCGGGCTCCAGGATCAGGTTGGGCCACCACCGTCCGGCCAGCCAGCCGCTGGCGGCCACCAGCAACAGAATCAACGGGTAAGGCAGGCGCCACAGTTCCACCGCCACCAGGGCCAGCGTCGCCAGCACAGGCTGCAACGGGCGTTTGAGGGTGCGGCGAGCCAGCCGCCAGCAGGCCACCAGCACCACGGCCAGCACCACGGGCCTCAAGGCCCAGAACACCGCGCTCAGCAGAGGCAGCTGGCCCCAAACCGCATAAACGCTGGCGAGGCCCAACAGAACCAGCACCGAGGGCAGCAGGAACAGCCCTCCCGCCACGAGGGCCCCGGGCACCCCATGCATCAGGAAGCCCAGGTAGGCGGCCAGCTGGGTGGCTTCAGGACCCGGCAGCAGCATGCAGTACTGCAGGGCATGCAGGAACCGCCGTTCCGAGAGCCAGCGACGCCGGTCCACCAATTCTTGGTGCAGCAGCGCGATCTGCCCTGCCGGTCCGCCAAAGCTCACCCAGCCGAGCCGCAGCCAGAAGCGGCTGGCCTGGGCGAGGGAGACGGGATCCGGCAATGGCTGCCAAGCGGAGCGGCTTCTGTGTACCGCATTGGGGTCCTTGGGCGATGTGATTTCAGGTCGTGCCCCGGCACCGCCGCGGATGTTGTCATGGGTAGGCCAGAGGCCCCATCAACGATCTCGGCCCCTGCGGCAGCTGCGACACGAGCGAAGGCCGGTCCTTGAACGGTTTGCAGGGGGTGGAAGCGTGGTCGTGAACTGACGGGTTGATCGCTCGCCGCCACAATGGCGTGATGCCTGTATCCAGCACCGTTCCGGCCCCATCTGCCCGTGCGGCACGGGCCCCAGGTTCCGCACCGGCTGCGAGGGCCGTTACAGCCCCCGGCACCTCCACAGCCTGGGGGTTCCTCACGCCAGCGCTGCTGCTCTTGGCGCTATCGGTGTTGATCCCAGGCGCCATGGCGCTGTTGATCAGCTTCAGCCGCACCGGGCTGGATGTGGGGGAACCGCTCACCTTCGTGGGTTTGGCCAACATTCGCAGGCTGCTGGTTGACCCGATGCTGCGGCGGGTGGCCTTCACCACTTTTTTGTATCTGATCGGCATTGTGCCCATGGTGGTGGTGGGATCCCTGGTGTTGGCAGTGCTGGTGAATCGTCAGCTGCCGGCCATTCACTGGATCCGCGCCGCCTTCTACACGCCGGTGCTGGTGTCGCTGGTGGTGGCGGCCATCGCCTTCCGCTGGCTCTACGCGGAAAACGGGCTGATCAATGGCTGGCTGGCGGCGTTGTTGGGCGGCCGCTTCGAGCCGATTGGCTTTCTCACCAGCCCACTTCTGGCCTTGCCCTCGGTGATGCTCGTCACTCTCTGGAAAGGCTTGGGCTACTACATGGTGATCTTCCTGGGCGGGCTGCAAGGGATCCCCCTAGAGCTCTACGAGGCGGCGGCCCTGGATGGCAGCGAGGGGTGGCGACGCCATCGCGACATCACCGTGCCGCTGCTGCGTCCCTATGTGTCGCTGGTGGCCGTGCTCTCCGCCATCGCCGCAACCAAGGTGTTTGAGGAGATGTACCTGATGACCCAAGGGGGGCCAGCAGATTCCACCCGCACGATCGTCTATTACGTCTACGACCAGGCCTTCTCTGAATTGGAGATCAGCTATGCCTGCACCGTAGGCCTGGCGCTGTTCGTGGTCGTGCTGCTCCTCAGCCTGCTGCGCTGGCTACTTGCCTCCGATCGCGGGCTGGTCTGAACCGAAGGCCCCCGGGATGGGGCATGGTGCGATCCTGGACGTTTGGATGGGATTCGGTGGACGGAGCGGTCCCGAAGCGGTCCGAACCCGCGGCAGTCGGCATCGTCGGGGGCGGTCAGTTGGCCAGGATGCTTGCTGCGGCGGCGGCGGAGCTGAACACACCCCTGGTGGTTCAGACCCCCCATGGGGATGATCCAGCGGTGATCCTGGCCAGCGATTCCATCCTGGCGCGCCTCGATGATCTGGAGGCCACCCGCGAGCTTGCGCGCCGCTGCCGGGCGATCAGCTTCGAGAACGAATGGATCGACCTGGAGCGCCTTGCGGCCTTGGAGGCGGAGGGCGTTTGCTTCTTGCCCGACCTCCAGTCTTTGCGGCCCTTGCTGAGCAAGCGGGACCAGCGCCAGCTGCTGGATGAGCTGCATCTCAATACTGTGCGCTGGGCCCCTCTGGAGGCGGTGCTGCCTCCTCCGCAGCCGCCGCTCAACCCAGGGCACGGGCAGGCTGATGGCAGCGCTTCTGGCCCGATCGGGCTCCCCAGTCAGCTGGGGTTGAGCCAGGCAGCCGCGGTTGTGGCCTTGCAGCCAGCGAGGCCAAGGTTGCCGGAGGGG
>JBIIIX010000074.1:0-11798 GCA_044234415.1 Cyanobium sp. | reverse complement strand
GTTCGCGAGGCTGCTGGTCGCGAGGCGGCCGGTTGCGAGGAGGCGGGGCGAAGCTGACGCGCCGCCCGACCTGGGCCACAACCCCGGCGTTGCCTCAATCGGCCTCAGCCTGGCCGCGCTCAAGGTGTGGCTTCTGACACAAGGCCAGGCGCCCGGTGGCACCCGCTACAGATTCTGTTAAGGTTTGGAAGTTCTGCCGCAGGGCTGGTGCCTTGAACGCCAACCATCCTGTTTACAACGCCTTCAACTCCCAGCTCCATGAGCTGAGGGATCTCTATCGTCGCGAACCCGACGAACGCAGCCGCTATCAGCTCGTGCGCCATGAGCAACGCATGGCCCAGTGGCTGCAGCAGCCCTCGCAACAGCCCTGATCGCTTCGGGCTGGCGCCACCTTCTCCAGCCCAAGGTCAAGTTTCGTCGCTGAGCTCACCAGCCCAGGAAATTACCCTGTAGACCATCAAAACCGACGCACCCCCACCCCGTCGGCCCTGAGCGCCCTCCTTGCCCGGCAGCTCCAGAGAAGCCCCCGCTCGCCCAGCGGGGGCTTCTCTGTGAGCGCGTCACCCCTTGCCCGCCGACTGCCCAAACCAACGAGTGCCGACCCATCGGAGGGCCGGCTGACCGAAAGCCCAGCTCGCCATCGGCCCCGCAGCTCCCAGGCAACCACCCCGCCGAGGCGGTTGCCGCGGGGCCTGGGCGCTGGCCTACCGCCCTCAATCCCCGCTGCTTCCGCACCAGCGTCAACCGCCGCCCTGGGCCAGTCACCGACCCCGATCCTCCGGTCGCAGCAGCCATGCCGCCAACACGCCACCCAGAAAGCCGCTGAAGTGGCCGATCCAGCTCACCCTGGCCGGGGTTAGGAAGGGGAGCAGGCCGGGCAGCATGGCTCCATAGGTGAACAGGGCCAGCACCGAGAGCAGCAGGGAGCCAAACCTGCGGTGCAGCCAGCCCACGGACACCAAATAGCCCAACAGGCCATAGATCACGCCCGAGAGGCCATGGCTGCCGCCAGGCCAAAACAACCACACGGGAATCGCCGCGATCATGACGCCGATCCAGACCATCAGATAGGCGCCCCGCCCATGCAACAACACCAGCCAGGAGAGCGGCAGAAACCAAATGCTGTTGCTGATCAGGTGGGGAAAGCCGGAATGGCTGAAGGGCGCTGTGAACACCCCCAGCAGGGAGCCGCCTTGCTGCATCGGCAGATTCCAGCGCCCGGCGAACAGCACTTGATCGAGCAGCTCCTGGCCCCAGGCCACGGCCAGGATCAGAAACGGGATCAGCAGGGTGGTGCCAAGCCGCGCCAAGGCGCGGTCCAGCCGTTGGGCCAACGACAGGGGCGGGGCACCGGGGAATCGCTCAGCCATGCCACAACCCTCGCGGAGAGCACGGGCACAAGCCTGGCGCGCCATGGCGAGATCGCCAGATCGGCCTTGCGGGGCCGTGACCCCTGGGGTGGTGGTGGCGAGGCAACACGGGGCCGTTCCTGGCTAGCGGGGGCACAGCATGGCGAAATTCGGGGCTGCGCCGGGGTTGGGCCGATCAGCGCGCCGCAAGGTCAACGGGTGTCCAAGCGGCAGGGCGGCCCAAGGTTCCGTACCCAGCGTCAGTGGAGTTCGGCGCGGTGGCTGTCGTCACCCACCGCGCCGAACCCATGGCAGCCCAGAACCGCCTCCGGATGGCTGTAGTGCTTGAACTCCAGCCAGTTGCCGGAGGGATCGACCAGGAAGAACGTGTGGTGTTCGGTGATCGCACCGGCGAAACGCAGCTTCGGGTCCACCGCGTAGCGAAGCCCGGCGGCGTGGACCCGGTCGCATAGGGCTTGCCAGGTTGCTAACTCGGCAAACACCAGACCGAAATGGCGGGGGTAGATGCCCGCCTGGCGGAACTGGGCTTGCTGCGGGTCCTGTTTCTGGGCCACCAGTTGGTGGCCACCGAGATCCAGGATCAGGGCATGGGCGCTGCAGCGGCCAACGCCGCAGCCGAGGCCATCCACATACCAGCGCCTGGTGGCCTCGAGATCGTCGGCGGGAATCGAGAGGTGGAACAGCGGCTGGCCCATGGGGCACAGGTTAGGCAAATCCGCATCAATCGAGAGCTTGGGATTTTCTGTCCCGACAGGTTCGGGACGCGGCGGCGCGAGCCATCTGCGGGCTGGGGTGCGGCAGATGGCCAGGAAACCCGAACACAGCGGAGCCAGCTGTCGCGAATCGGCCCAGAACGGCCGGCTAAATTGTTGCCGTAACAACAATTTGCACGCCCTTGGCCAGCAAGCCCTGACAGGACTGGTCGTTCGGTGCCGTAGACGACCAAGAACCCTGCGGATGTCGCTAGTCATAGCCCACCTTCTGGGCACCTCTGATGCTCACCCCCAGCACTCGCCTACGTCTCCAAGCGATCATCAGCCGCATTGCCGACTCCCAGCCCGTAAGCCTGCAGGAGCGGATTTTGGTTCAGAAGTATGCCGATCGCGATCCCACGGTATGGAGCTGGTTACGCCGGGCGCGGCGCCAGCAGCAGCAGCCTCAGGCCGCACCCCGCGATGGATTGGATGGCTTCCTGGCTCAGCTCGACCTGGGGGAACCGGGGGCGGAAGGGGCCTTTGATCCCCGTCGTGATGACCTGGGGGATTGGTTCAGTGGGGCTCCGGAATGGCTGCGCCGCAGCTAGGGATTCGCTCGACATCCGCCGACCCATGGCCCGCCCATCTGCGGGCCACCATCCCTGATTCATACCCCTTTGCTCGCAGATACCCTCTATGCCTCTGGCTTGTTGAGCTGCGGTGATTGCCGCCACCAAAGCCAGCCTTGCCAGTTGATCAACAGCCCGATCAGGCAGAGGACAAGCATCAGCGCCACCTGATCGGCGCGAGAATCGGGGATCACGATATCGGCGATGAGGTGGGGGATGTTGGTGGCGGTGTAGACCACGCTCAACCAGAAATGGGCACGCTTCCAGCCGCGCCACCCGGGCTGCGCCGCTTGAGGGCTGCTGGCCGCCCAGCTGATCACCCCGTAGGCCGCCAGGGGAATCAAGAAATAGATGAGCATTCCCCAATAGAGCATCGGCAGCCGTTGCGCCGGCACATGACTCTCAATCGCAGGCGAGATGCCATGGAACAGCGGCATCAAGCCGAGCTGGGTATGGAACAGCATGGCCAGAAACCAACACAGCCAGAGGCTGCGCAGCCGCAGGGCATGGTCAACCGGGTCCTGCCGGCCAACGGGAGCGGGGGTTGCCGTCTTCGGACGGACCAATTTCAGGGCCATCGGCCTCGCGGAGAACTCCGGCGCTGCGGGCGGCCACGGATCGGCCAGCCCCTCGCCGGACGGTGCTCTCATTTTGATTCCGCTTCACCGGTTGAGCGGAAGCCAGCAGACTCTCAGACAGTTGTGCGCAAGGTCTGGCCTCCGCGACAAGGGGCTTGATGCTGCCTATCCTCCGCTCGCGCTTGTCTTGCTCGATGAACCCTTCCGATCCGGTGGTGCTGGCCATGCTCTCCCGACTCAGCCAGGTGCGCGAGAGTTATCGGCTGCAACCCGATGAAAGCACGCGCTATCAGATGGTGCGCGCCGAGGAACTGATCCGCCGCTGGGCACCCCAGTTGCCCCTCAGCTCCTGACGGCAGGGACGGGCAGCCACAAACTGCAGCAGTTCCCTAAGCCTGAACCATGGCCACCACCGCCATCCCCTCGGAATCCGCCGCCGACCCCGCCGACCTGCTGGCGGTGACGGTCAGCAACGGCCGCAACCTGCAGCTGGCGCGCCGATTCGCCGAGATTGCCGAGGAGCGGGGTTTGCGGGTGCGGCTGCTCGACCTCAGCGACGATCCACTGCCGCTGTTCACCTCCCAGCGCCTCGCCCAGGACGGCATCCCCGACGCGGCCATCGACCTCCGGCGGCAACTCGCCGCCGCTGATCGCTGGCTGATCTGCTCGCCGGAATACAACGGCTCCATCCCTCCGGTGCTCACCAATGCCATCGCCTGGCTTTCGGTGCAGGGGGATGATTTCCGTGGCCTGTTCAACGAACGGCCGATTGCCATCGCCAGCCACTCTGGGGGATCGGGCACCACGATGCTGGCGGCGTTGCGGCTGCAGCTCGCCCACCTGGGTGCCCATGTGGTCGGCCGTCAGGCCCTGGAACGGGGAGAGGAAAGCCTGGCCTCCTCCAGCTTGGACGACGTGCTGAGACGCCTGCTGGCGCTGCGCTGAGGCTGGGTGGCAGAGCGGCTGCAGGCTGGCAGAGGGGCTTCAGGCTGGCACCCTCCCTGTTCACTTGGCGGCCCCGGCATGGGGGGCTGGTGGTGGCGCCACCGTTCCAGCTCCGCCGCCCGCAAGCGTTTCGACAACCGCGTCAGCAAGGTTTTCGTCGACTTCAATCCCTGATTGACTAGACGGGCTGCCCTCCGATGCCTGTGCGCCGCACCGCCCCGCGACGATCTCCCGCTCCGCGCCGAACCCCCACCCTGCACCGTTCTCCCGCGCTGCTGTTCACCGCGCTCGCCGCTCTGATGGCATCGGCCACCCCGGCCCTGGCCATCGAAAAGATCTTGTTGCGGCTGCCGCTGCTGCAGACCAGCTTCAGCATCAACGTCTCTGAGCTGGCAGACCCGCAGCGCTTGCTCCGCGGCAATAGCGATCTCGCCCAGCTGGACCAGGCCAGCGATGGGGCCATCGGTCGCCAGCTGCTGCAGGTGTTTACCCAACCGCTGCCAGTTCAGGCCCCCGCCGTGGCGAACAACCTCGCCGGCACGCCGATGCTCAACCAGGTGCTGCTAATGCTCTCCAGCCTGGGCAAGGTGGATGGCCTGCCAAAACAGCTCGATAGCCAGATGATCGAGCAGGCCTTCCAGAAAGCCGCCGCCTCACCCAAGGGGCTGACCCTGGTGGATGTGCTCAAGGCCCTCCCCGGCCAGACGGTGAGTGTGAATCTGCAGGATTTTGTCAATGCCCTCACCCGGCTGATGTTGCAGCAGAAGAATGGGGTGAACCTGGTGCAGCAGCTGCCCCCGGCCAGCGTGAGCGCAGCCCTGGCCAACCCGGGGTCCCGCACAGTGCAGCGCACGCAGCAGACCCTGGTGGTGAAACATCGACCGGTGCCTTTGCCGGTGGTGGTGATCGCGCCGCTCAGCAACGCCAACGGCCGTTTCGTGAGCATCTCCCACGGTCTCTGGGACGCTCCGGTGAGCTTCGAGGGCTGGGCCCGGCACCTGGCCAGCCACGGCTACACGGTGGCGTTACCGCGCCATATCGACAGCGACAGCGATCAGCAGCGCGAGATGCTGGAAGGCACGGCCCCGCCGCCGACGCCCGATCAGCTGCGGCTGCGGCCGCTGGATGTGTCCTCGGTGATTGATGCCGCCGCTGATGGCCGCCTGAAGCTGCCGGCGCCGGTGCGCACCGATGCGGTTGCCGCCATGGGCCAATCCTGGGGCGCCACCACCGTGCTGCAGCTGGCGGGCATCCGCCCCAGCGCCGCCCGCCTCAAGCGCCATTGCGAGAACCCCAACGACCCCAGCCGCAACATCAGCTGGGTGTTGCAGTGCAGCTTCGTGGAAAGCGCCGACAAGGCCTCGGCCCAGGATGCCCGGGTGAGCACCGTGGCGGCGGTCAGCCCGATGCTGTCGTTGCTGTTTGATCGCGGCGCGAGCCAGGGCCTCAAAGCTCAGGCCCTGGTGGTGAGCGGCAGCCGCGACTGGGTGGTGCCCTCCGGCCCCGAGGCCCTGCGGCCGGTGCGCGATGCCCTGGAAAGGGTCACCCAAAGCACGCGGTTGGTGCTGGCCAATGGCGGGGATCACTTCAATCTCGGCGCCCGCTACGAGGAAGGAGGCGGGCCGCTGGGCCCCCTGCTGCTCGATTGGCTGCGCCACACCCTCAGCCCCAATGGAGCCCAACCAGCTGGGGCCAGCGCGGTGATGGGGACAAGCGGCTGGGGCAACAGCACGTTCCCCGTGGTGGATGTGACCTCGTCCCTGCCCGGTTTGCGGCTGGCCTACCAACCCTGAGCGGCACTGTTCGCGGGCCAGCGCTTCGCCGTTGCACGCTGCGCGACACGGCACTTGGCCAATGGCGCGATCGTTGCCAGGCTGGTGGGGTTGTGTCCGCTGAGCGATGAGCTGGAGCGAACTGGAACGGATGGTGGAGGCGGCGGAGGCGGACCCGGCCCTGCGGCGGGCCCTACGCCATTGCCGCTCCCGTCAGGAGCTGGTGCTGGCCGGCCAGCGGCTCGGCTTCGCCATCGGCATGGCGGATTTGCGGCGGGCGCGGTTGCTAGAGCAGCAAGCGACCGCAGCGCAGGTCGCTGTGGGGTGAGGGATTGGCCAGGTGTGGAGCCCGCGGCTGCCGTGAAGGGCCATGCCCAACGCCCCCTATGATACCCATGTATTACATGGGATCTCCATCGACCTGCATCGCCTGCTGATCCGTTGGCCGCAAGGCTCTCTGCTGCTGCCCGTGCGCGGCGATTCGATGCGCGACGCCGGCATCCACAGCGGCGATCTGCTGCTGGTGGAGCGGGATCCCCTGCCCCGCGATGGCGCCATTGTCGTCGCCTGGCTGGGCGATGGCTTCACGGTGAAGCGCCTGCGCCAGCGGGGCGAACGCTGGTGGCTGGAGGCCGCCCACCCCGCCTTTCCGCCCTGGCCCCTCGACCAACCCGACAGCGTGCTGTGGGGGCGGGTGATCCAGGTGATCCGGCGGCTGCCTTGAGGGGGGGCGGAACCCTGCGCGGCTTGATTTCAACAGTAGCAATCTCAGCGATTTTACTGACAGCAGAACGGCTTTACAGCTACTGACACTGACTAGGCAATGGCATCTCGACTCATTCCTCGCCCTATTCTGCTGTGAAGAGCGATCTCTGATACCTCGATCTGTGCTAGGCCCTGCTTGATCTGATGCGTCGCTTGTTGCCTGAGCTGCTGACCGAGCTCCACGCCAGCGCAGCGTCCGGCCCCGCCTCTACCGCTGCCTGCAGTGGCGGCAGCGCCTACCGCTGCCAACCTTTGCCAAAGCAGCAAGCTCAGCCGAACCCCCATACGGCGTGCCCCAAGCGCCTGCTGGCATGGGGCTTGAAGTCCCTGTCACCCCCCTTCAACCTCCACGCCAGAAGGCCATTCCTCCGCCCGCCTGCCTGCGGCGACAGGCGGGACTCCGCTTCTGATTGCGACTGCGTACTGGTGTACTATTCTGTCTGTCCACAGGCATCCCCGCGCCAACCCTCTCCCCTCGCCAACCCTCTCCCAGTCCCCGTGGTCGCCAGCGACAAGCTCTTCTTCTGGCTCTTTCAGGAGCGCAGCGAACGCCTCCAGCCCCTGGTGGCCTCCCTGCTCGATTCCATGGAGGGCTACAGCTTCACCGCTCCGGCGATCAAGGAGCTGGAGGTGCGGCTCGATGGCCTCTTTCTGCCGCCCGCCGCCCAGCTGGCCCATAAGCCGGCCCTGATCCTGGAGGCCCAGATGGCCGGCGATCCCCACTTCTTCCTGCGCCTCTACAGCGAAGGTGGTTTGTTGTTGCGGCATCAGCAGCGCCAAGGCCAGCCGATTCGCCACTGGCGGGTGGTGGTGATCTGCCCCTCCAAGCAGCTCCCCTTTGGTGATCCTCTGCCGGTGCAAGAGTTCCTGCGCGAGCGGGTGATCTGGATTGAGCTGGCCCCCGATCGCCTGCCGCCGAACGCTCCGCCGCTGCAGCGGGCCCTCGGCCTGTTGCTGCTGCCGGAAGAGCAACTCCCCGCCAACGCCAATGCCGTGCGTCAGCAGGCCAGCGGCACCGCGATGGCCGGCGAAATCGACACCTTGATCGCCGCTATCCTGGTGGCACGCTTCAGCGGACGCTCCATCCCCGACATCTGCGCCATGGGTGGCATCACCATCGACGACTTCACCAGCAGCGCCATCTACAAGGAGATCTTTGGCCAGGGGCGCAGCGAAGGCCTCCAGGAAGGGCGCCTCGGAGGCCTCCAGGAAGGCCTCCACGAAGGGCGCTTACAAGGGCGGGATGCCGGAATGCGAGAAGGTCGCCAAGTAGAAGCCGCCGCTTTGGCCCTACGCCTGCTGCAACGCCGCTTTGGCCCCCTCCCCCCAGCCCAACAAGCCCAAATCCAAGCCCTGCCCCTGGCCCAGCTGGAGGCCCTCGCCGAGGCACTGCTCGATTTCCAAGGGCCGGCCGACCTGGCGGCCTGGCTGCGGGGTGAAGGCTGATGCTTGTCCTGACCGCTCCAGTGATGGCTGATCCCCAGTCAGCGCAACCCATCGCCAAACCACGAAGTTCCCTCTCCCAGCCGCCGTTAGGGATGCTCAGAAGCCACAACCCTGGCTAGCTTCGCGGCAACCGTCGAGGCGCCCCGCCCACGGGCTGCCGGCTCCCTGATGCGCCAACAGCTCAACACCCTGGAGGTCTCCACCGCTGGAGAAGGCTTCACCGACCTCACCGCCACGTTGCAGCGGCAGCTGAACGCCAGCGGCCTGCAGCGAGGTGTGCTGCATCTGGTGGTGTTGCACACCAGCTGCTCACTCACCATCAACGAAAACGCCGACCCGCGGGTGTTGCGCGATCTCGCCGCCTACCTTCAGGCCCTGGTGCCTCAGGAGGGGGTCCGGCCCCTCAGCGGCCGCGGCAGCTTGCGCCCCTACGCCCACGACGACGAAGGCCCGGACGACATGCCGGCCCACATCCGCTCGGCCCTCACCACCACCAGCCTCAGCCTCTCATTTGACGACGGGCGCCTGCTGCTCGGCACCTGGCAGGCCGTATATCTGTGGGAGCACCGCAGCGCGCCGCACCGCCGTCGCCTCAGCGTTCACCTGCTGGGTGAATGATCCGGGTCCTCCGCCAGCCCACGCGTCCACAGCGCCAGGCGGCGGGCCAGCAGCAGCAGCGGATAGAGGCGGTCGGCACGGGGCCGCTCCTGGAACAGCTGGGCCAGCAACCGCAGCAGCGGATCGCTGGGTTGCAGCTGGCGGCAGAGGGCCGCGATCGCCTCGGCGCCATGCAACTGGCGGTTGCCATCGATCAGCACCGCGCCGCGGGCCAGATCAAACCCCTGGCGCCGCAGCTGATGGCGCAGGGCGCTATCGGCGCGGCCATCGCGGATGCTCAGCCCCGGCACGCCGCCCACCAGCTCGCTGCGCAAGGCGAAATGGCGGCAAAAGGGGCAGCCTCCGTCGTAGACGAGCAGCATCGAGACCTGCACCGTGTTGCCGCATCCTGATGGCGCCAGCCGCCCAGTGCGAGGGGGGGGCGAACGGGCACTGAAGTCGCAACGGCTACAGGCCCTCGGGCGATGCGCCGTAGGGTTAGCCATGGTCTTGGGAGCGCCGCTGGCATGGATCCGTGCCCTTTCGCGGGGCTCCATCCAGCGCCTCAGCATCAAGTCGAAGTTGATCCTGATGCTGCTGCTGGCCAGCGGCTTCTCCACGCTGGTGACGGCCACACTGGGTTATCGCAGTGGCCAGGAGAATCTCAGCAAGCGGGTGTTCAACCAGCTCACCAGCGTGCGCGCCTCCAAGGCATACCAAATCGAAAGTTATTTCCGCAACATTCAACATCATACTCAGACGCTCAGTGAAGACCTCTCCATCATTGCGGCGGCGGAACAGTTTGATGCGGCGTTCCAACAGTTGAACAAGGCAAGCTCAACCACCGAGGGTCCAGTCGCCCTGGCAAGCTATTACCGCAACGTCTTTCTGCCCCGGCTCGGCCATGGGGATGGGGGAACGCCCGTGCTGCCGGCCTATCTGCCCAGTGAGCCGGCCGCCCGCAAGCTCCAGACGCAATACATCGCCACCAATCCCCATCCCGTGGGGAAGAAACAGCGCTTGGTGGCGGCAGCGGATGGCAGCGCATACAGCCAGGCGCATCGCCTCCACCATCCTGTATTCCGCAATATTGTAGCCAAGTTTGGCTATTACGACATGTTCTTGATCAACCCACAAGGGCAGATCGTCTACACAGTGTTCAAGGAAACAGATTTCGGCACAAACCTCGAAACAGGGCCCTATAAGGATAGTAATCTCGCCAGGCTTGTGCGACAAGTGATCGCTGCCAAGCAGAAAGGTTTTACCGAGCTGGTAGACTTTGCCGCCTACGCGCCCTCCTACGGCACACCGGCATCGTTCATCGCCGCTCCGATCTACAACGGATCCAAATTGGTGGGCGTGCTGGCCTTTCAGATGCCCGTCGACGAGATCAACAAGGTGATGACAGGCAATCAGCGCTGGCAGCAGGATGGTCTGGGCAGCAGCGGCGAAACCATCTTGGTTGGCCATGACGGCCTGATGCGCTCCGCCTCGCGCTTCTATCTGGAGAATCCAGCCGATTTTCTGGAGCGGCTCAAGGCACAGGGTTTCAAGGATGGAGCGTTGGCGCGGCTCCAACAGCTGCGAACCACGATCCTGCAACAGCCGGTGCGCACGCCTGCCGTGGCCAAGGCGATCGCAGGTGAACGGGGCACCCTGAATGTGGTCGACTATCGTGGCATCCCGGTACTCAGCTCCTATGCCCCGCTGCAGATCAACGGACTTGATTGGGTGATTCTGGCGCAAATGGATCTGAATGAAGCCTATGCGCCTATCCACGCCTTTCAACGTCAGATCCTCGTTTCTGTCACCTTGCAGATCCTGCTGGTGACCCTCACGGCCATGGCATTGGCCCATCTGTTCGTCACGCCGGTACAGCAACTGATTGAAAGTGCTCGCAAGGTTTCCGCCGGAGAACTTTCTGGCATCCCTGAGCTGAACTCCGACGACGAGTTTGGAGAGCTCGGCAAGACCTTCAACGCCATGGTCCATAGCCTTCAGACCCAGACAGCCCTAGTGGACCAAAAGAATCAGGAGAATGAGCGCCTGTTGTTTAGTGTCTTTCCCTCCGCCATTGCAAGGCGGTTGCAGCGCGGCGAAACCCAGATCGCAGAGGATGTCAGCAATGTTGCCGTGTTGTTCGCCGATCTCAAAGGTTTTTCCAAGCTGGTCTCATCCCTGAGCGCCTATGAATCACTAGCAATTCTTAATGATCTGGTGGCGTCCTTTGATGATCTGGCAGAACGGTTTGGCCTCGAAAAAGTGAAGACTGTTGGCGACAGTTACCTGGCGGTCTGTGGACTCTCTATTCCTTACATGGATCATGATAAGCGCGCCCTTGATTTCGCTATCGAGATGTTGGCGATCCTCAGACGCTTCAATCTGGAGCGAGGCTTTCAGCTCTCCATCCAGATCGGCATCCATTCCGGAGATATCGTCGCTGGCATCGTCGGCAAAAATCGGGTGGTCTATGACATCTGGGGCGAAACGGTGAAGCAGGCCCATTCACTCAGTCAGGTTTGCAGCAGCGGGGCTATCGTGGTTTCTGAGGTGGTGCATCACCGCCTGGAAGACTTGTACAACTTTGAGCTGATCAGCGCGGCTGGTGCCGCCCCGCCCAGCACCAGAGGCTGGCGCTTGACCAAGGCCCCGCTCATCTCCAGCGGCGATGGGCTGCCCCAAGCATGACCATCCCCTCACCGCTTTGGATGTGGGGAATCGGCCTGGCCCTTGGCTTCCCCCTGGCCACAATCCTGCTCGGCGAGCTGATCCATCGTCTGAAACGCCAGGATCGCGCCATGGCGAGCACGGTTCGCTTGCTGCGGGATGTGGTCCTGCCGATTCTGGTGCTGCTGCTGTTCCTGCAGCACTTGTTGCTGCTCGATCCAGCAAGCCGCCTGTTTCGCACGGTAGAAACTGTGTTCTGGGTGAGTGTGATCCACGCGGCGTTATCTCTGCTCAACGCGATCCTGTTTGAACAGGCACAAGCCGACACCTGGCG
>JBIIIX010000060.1:0-12791 GCA_044234415.1 Cyanobium sp. | reverse complement strand
AATGGCCAGAAGTGGCTCGGGCCTAACTGAGGGTCCGGCCTCCCCTCACCGCCAGAGACGGCACCGGCCCAACCGGACGCCTGAGGCCTCGGGCACTCGCGCCGCTCCCATGGCTGGAGCGCCTCCCTCGTCCAACGGGCTGGGCCACTGCCTCGCATGGGCTGAACCCCGTGTGACCAACCTGTTCACAACCCGACAACCAACGGGAGCTGGATGCCTACGATGGACTCACTCCCTTGTTTGCGCGTGATGGTGCCTCCCGCCACGGCCACCACCTCCAGTCCCATCGCAGGCGTGTCGGTCGCCGCGGCCGAGGGCCCGGCGATTAAGGACCCAGCCAAGGACACAATTCTGACGCCACGCTTCTACACCACCGATTTCGAAGCGATGGCGGCGATGGATCTGCGCCCGAACGAGGAGGAGCTTGAGGCCATCTGCGAGGAATTCCGCAAAGATTACAACCGTCATCACTTCGTGCGCGATGAGGCGTTCGAGGGAGCGGCCGACAAGCTCGATCCAGAAACCCGCCGGGTGTTCGTGGAGTTTCTGGAGCAAAGCTGCACCTCCGAGTTTTCGGGCTTTCTGCTTTACAAGGAGCTTTCTCGCCGCATCAAGCAGAAAAATCCCCTGTTGGCCGAATGCTTTGCCCACATGGCCCGCGATGAGGCCCGCCACGCCGGCTTCCTCAACAAGGCGATGACCGATTTCGGCTTGCAGCTCGACCTTGGCTTCCTGACCGCCAACAAGAGCTACACAAAGTTCAGCCCGGCTCACATCTTCTATGCCACCTATCTTTCCGAGAAGATTGGCTACTGGCGTTATATTGCCATCTACCGGCACCTCGAAAAGCACCCCGAATGCAAGATCTTTCCAATCTTCAACTTCTTTGAGAATTGGTGCCAGGATGAAAATCGTCACGGCGATTTCTTCGACGCCCTGATGAAGTCTCAGCCCAGCACTGTGCGCGGCTGGCGCGCCCGCCTGTGGTGCCGCTTCTTCCTGCTGGCCGTGTTCGCCACCATGTATGTGCGCGATGTAGCCCGCAAGGAGTTCTACGAAGCTCTCGGCCTCGACGCCCGCGCCTACGACCGCTACGTGATCCGCAAAACCAACGAAACCTCCGCCCGCATCTTCCCTGTGGTTCTGGATGTGGAAAACCCCAAGTTCTGGGAGCGCCTCGAGCGGTTGGTGGGCAACAACGCCGCCCTGAGCCAGGCCGATTCCAGTAGTCTGCCCGCGCCGCTCAAGGCCCTGCGGAAGCTTCCCCTCTGGGCCGCCAACGCCCTGGAGATGGCCCAGCTGTTCCTGACGGCCCCTATCCGCAGCGAAGCGTTCCAGCCAGCGGTGCGCTGAGCCGCCGCTGCCAGCACAGGCACCACGCCCTGCCATGGCAGGCGATCGGGATCACGGCTTTCTACACTGAGGATCCCAGCTGGCTCCGGGCCGGGTCTGGGATTCCGCTCGCTGCCAACCGGTTTGCCCTCCCCCGCACTTCAGGTCCCCGGCCCCTTGGTGACCGGGCCACAGGCCCTTGAGCTCCAGCCCCCTGGCCTGCCCGAGCTGGTGCCGCTTGATCAGTTGGAACTGCTCCTCCACCGCGGCAGGGCCGCGGGGGCTGATTTGGTGGAGGTGTTTTTAGAACGCACCGAACACTTGGGCGTGTTGGCGGAGCAGGAGGCGATTACCAGCGTCACGCCCTCGTTCGGGCGGGGCGCCGGCATCCGGGTGTTTCGAGGCCACCGCGATGGCTTTGTCTCAACCAACGACCTCAGCGCCGACGGTTTGCTGGAGGCGCTGGCCCAGGCCCTCGGCATGCTCGGGCTCAGCAGCCCCAGCCGAGACGTGCCCGCCGCGGGATCATCCTTCCATGGCCTGTCTGCCCTGCGCGATCACGGCGCCTCCAAGGGCGACTGGCTGCGGCGTTGCCCAGGCTTGGAGGAGGCCACCGCAGCCTTGCTGCGCGGCACCGAACGGCTCGCCCACCACGGTCAGCACCTGCAAGCCCGCCGCGGCAGCTACGCCCGCGACTGGCAGGAGGTGTTGGTTGTCGCCAGCGATGGCACCCACGCCCGCGACATCCGCTTGCACCAATCCCTAGGGCTCAACGTGCTGGCCGCCGATGGCGAGCACCGTGCCAGCCTCGGCCGCCGCTACGGCACCAGCGATAGCCCCGACGATCTGCGCCACTGGGACGCCGACGCTTCCGCCAGCGACTTGTGCCACAGCGCCGGCCAGATGCTCTACGCCAACTATGTGGAGGCCGGCCAGTTCCCGGTGGTGCTGGCGAATCGCTTCGGCGGGGTGATCTTCCATGAGGCCTGCGGCCATCTGCTCGAAACCACCCAGGTGGAACGCGGCACCACCCCATTTGCCGACCGCGTCGATCAGTTGATCGCCCATCCCGCCGTCACCGCCATCGATGAAGGCCTCACCGGCGGGGCCTTCGGCTCGCTGTCGATGGATGACGAAGGGCTCGAGCCCCAGCGCACGGTGCTGATCGAGGACGGCGTGCTGCGCCGTTTCCTCAGCGACAGGGCCGGCGAGCTGCGCACCGGCCATGCCCGCACCGGCAGCGGCCGCCGCCAAAGCCATGCCTTCGCCGCGGCCAGCCGGATGCGCAACACCTTCATCGCCGCTGGTCCCCACACGCCTGCCGAGCTGATTGCCTCGGTGGATCGCGGTTTGTACTGCAAGGCCATGGGGGGAGGCAGCGTCGGCCCCACCGGCCAGTTCAACTTTGCGGTGGAAGAGGGCTACTGGATCGAGAACGGCCAACTCGGCAGGCCGGTGAAGGGGGCCACCCTGATCGGTGAAGCCAAGGAGGTGATGCCGCGCATCTCGATGTGCGCCAACGACCTGGAACTGGCCGCAGGCTTCTGCGGTTCGATCAGCGGCAGCGTGTTCGTGACCGTGGGCCAGCCGCACATCAAGGTGGACAGCATCACGGTGGGGGGGCGCTGACCATGGCAAACAGCACGCTTGAGGGGGCAGCCGCCTCCATGCAACCCAACGGCCTTGACCCCGAGCAGCTGGCCCAGCAGCTCGATCAGCTGGCCCGCGGCCAAGGCATCCAACGCTGGGATCTCGGAGCCTCCTGCAGCACCGACAGCTCGGTGCAGGTGGACCGGGGCGAATCCAAGCAGCTCAAGGGAGCCCAACGCAGCGCCATCACGGTGCGGGCCTGGAACGACCAGGGGCTGGTGGGCATCACCAGCACCTCAGATCTCTCGCCTCAAGGGCTCGCCCGCGCCCTGCGCGGTGCCCAGGACGCCAGTGCCTTCGGCAATCCCGACGACATCCCCGCCTTCTCGCCGCTGGCCACCGCCCCCCTGCCCCAACTGGAGCAGCCATTGCGGCAGCCGGTCGGCATCCTCCACCTGCTGGACACCCTGCGGGAGGCGGAGCGCGACCTGCTGGGCCGCCATCCGGCGATCGGCACCGTTCCGTACAACGGCCTGGCGGAGCGCCGCAGTGAACGCATCTACCTCAATAGCGAAGGCGCCTGCCGCCACCAACGCCAAACCACCGCCAGTGTGTACCTCTATGCCCGGGCCGAGGAGGCGGGCCGCAAACCCCGCAGCGCCGGTGCCGTGCGGCTGGCCTATGGCGCCGCCGATCTCGACGTGGCCGGCTGCGTGGCCGAGGCGGCCGAGCGCACCATCGCCCACCTCGATTACGGACCGATCGAAACGGGCCGCTACACCTGCGTGTTCCGGCCGGAGGCGTTTCTCGATCTGCTGGGCGCCTTCAGCTCCCTGTTCAACGCCAGGGCGGTATTGGATGGGGTGAGCCTCAGCCGGCGCGAGTCGCTGGGCGAAACCTTGGCGGTGCCGTTCCTCTCCCTGCACGACAACGGCCTCCATCCCGGCAACATCGGCGCGGCGCTGTTCGACGGCGAAGGCACCCCCACGGCGCGATTGGCGCTGCTGGAGGGCGGAGTGTTGCGCAACTTCCTCCACTCCGAAGCCACCGCACGCGCCTTTGGCGTGGCCCCCACGGGCCACGCCGGCCTCGGCGCCAAAGTCTCCGTGGGGCCTGACTGGTTCGAGGTGAGCGCCACGGCCGGCAGCGACGGCGGCGCCCAGGGTTTGGATCGCCACGCCGGCCTGGGACACGGCGCTGAGGAAGGTCGCGGCATCGTGGTCATCGATTCGCTCTCGGCCCTGCACGCCGGCGTCAAGGCGGCCCAAGGATCCTTCTCACTGCCGTTCGATGGCTGGTGGGTGCGGGATGGCGAGCGCCGTTCGATCGAGGCGGCCACCGTGGCGGGAGACATCCGTCAAGTGCTGCAAGCCATCGTCGGCTTCGAGGGCGAACCGGAGGTCACCCCGGGGGGCGTTTGCCCATGGGTGTGGGTCGAGGGGCTATCGGTCACAGGGGACGCCTGACCGCCGCCATGCGCGTTCTCTTCTGGGGCACCCCGGCCTACGCGGTTCCCAGCCTGGAGGCCTTGCGGGCGGCTGGCCATGAGCTGGTGGGGGTGGTGAGCCAGCCGGATCGGCGCCGCGGTCGCGGCGCGGAGCCCCAGCCCTCTCCCGTTAAGGCCAAGGCGCTGGAGTTGGGCCTACCGGCCTTCACCCCAACGCGCATCCGCCGTGAGCCGCACCTGCAGGCCGAGCTGGCGGCCCTGCACACGGACATCTCGGTGGTGGTGGCCTTCGGGCAGATCCTGCCCCCCGAGGTGTTGGGGCAACCGCCGCTGGGCTGCTGGAATGGCCACGGTTCGCTGCTGCCCCGTTGGCGTGGCGCGGCGCCCATCCAGTGGGCCCTGCTGGAGGGTGACGCCGAAACCGGCGTTGGCATCATGGCCATGGAGGAAGGTCTCGACACGGGGCCCGTGTTGCTGGAGCGCCGGCTGCCGATCGGCCTATTGGAGAACGCCGGTCAGCTGGGCGAGCGCCTGTCAGCGCTCACGGCCTCACTGCTGGTCGAGGCTCTACCGCGTATCGCGGCGGCGGGGCCCGCTGGCGCGAGCGACCGGGCTGAGCGGTTGGGGCTGCGGCCCCAACCCGTTGAGGGGGTCAGCTACGCGCGCTTGCTCAACCGCGATGACGACCGCGTGACTTGGGCCGCAGCTGCCCTGGCGGTGCATCGACGCGTGATGGGGCTTTGGCCCGGCGCCTACACCACCACGCTGGGACGTCGGCTGAAGCTGCTGGCCTGCGAGCCGCTGCTGCCGGCCCTGGGCGATCGGCTCAGCCCCGAGGTGGCGGTGCTGCTGCACCAACGCCCCTCGCTGGCGACCGCAGCGCTGGGGCAGGCGCCTGGCACGGTGCTAGAGCTGCTGGACCCCCTAGGGCTCGTGGTGGCTTGCGGTGAGGGTGCCCTGCTGCTGCGCCAGGCCCAGCTGGAGGGGCGCCGAGCCTGCGCTGGCCGCAGCCTGCTGCAACAGCTCAACATGCGCCCCGGCGACCAGCTGGTGTGAGCGGGGCAAGTCCGCGAACCTTGGCCTGCAGCATTGCAGTTTGTGTTGTTAGCGGTCTCACACAGGGGCGGCTTGCGTCAGCAGTCCTAGACAAGCGATAGGTTCGCTTCGTGAACACGATGGGCAATGAGTTGTCTCTGGTGCAATCAACCTGCTCCGGCTGTTTGATCTACCGCGAAACCACCGGTGCCTATGTGGTGCGCCATGCGCAAGCTCCGAACCAGCGCCGGATGGTGGCCACCCTTGCCGGTGCCTATGCCGCCTGCCAGGGATGGGAGCTCCAGGGGCACGGCTCACAACCCTGAGAGCAGTGAAGGCCGCTCGTCGCTGGCGCCACCCGCCCCAGATGGGGCGTCATGCCAGCGGTGAAGGCTGAGCGACAACGAAGTTCAGCGCCGGCCCATGGCCTGCCTTGCCGACCGCTCAGGCCACCGCTAAAGCCCACGTTTTCGGCAACGGTGTGTGTTCTGCCGGAGCTTCACTGCGGTGGTTGCGTGGGGAGCGAAGGAAGGCCTGCAAAACTGCCTCGGCGTCCAACATCGCGAAGGCGGTGGCATGGGTCTCAGGTGGTGGCCGGGGGGGCCCAGGTGATCCAGAACATCCCTAAGCCTCAAACTTCCCCATCAACAGACCTCTGGGCACGTGAAGAATGCTTCTAAGCGTACCTAATCATTTCGCCATCAGGCGTACTGGCCAGCGCCATAGCGAGGTGCGATGGTCGGGTAGCAGCTGTTGGGTGGCAGCTGTTGGGTAGCAGCTGTTGAGTGGAAACGGTTGGTTGACGGGGGTGGGTGGCCTGGCCGGAAATGCCAGCGACGCGCCACATCAGGCTGCCGGGAGCGGCTGGGGCTGGGGCTGGGTTCGGTGCAGCTCGTGGAGTCCTTCAAGTTGGTTGTGAACTGACACCAGTTGGTCTCGGATGTGGCTGCTGTTCTCAATGCGTTCCAACGCCAACAGCATCAGCTCAATCTGCTGCTTGCAGTCGATCAGCACGCGGCATTCAGGGGAACCAGGTTCGTAGGGCATCGGTGGAAGGGGTTCGGAGGTAGTTCAGCGCGGCGGCTGGGGTTCTGCTGTCGTTAACGCGGCAGACAGCCGAGGGGTGTTTCAATGTTATCGGGCTGGGGAACCTCCTCAGCGGCGGCGGAGATTCCTGCCCCATGGACAGCGGCGGGCTCCGCCAGGCTGCAGGCCAGAGGCAGCCGGTTTCAGCCGCCCGGGCAGCCGGAAGGCGTTAGCGGCGCCGGCGTCGAGGGGCATCGGCGCCCAAGGAACGTTTGGCCCGCTCACCGCTTCGGGCCTGGCCTGGCGGGCCAGCTTGCTGGCGTTGACCGCGCTCGGGGCGACGCCCGCGGCCGCCGCCGAGATCCAGAGGCGGCGCGCTCAGCACCGTGGGCTCAAACCCCGGCACCGCCTGGCGTGGCAACGGGGAGCCGATCAGCCGTTCGATCGCCCGCAACAGCTCGTGCTCCTCGGCCGCCACCAGCGAGACGGCATGGCCGGGATGGCCAGCCCGGCCCGTGCGGCCGATGCGATGCACATAGTCCTCGGCTTGGTTGGGCAGATCGAGGTTCACCACGTGCGGCAGCTGCTGAATATCCAGGCCGCGGGCGGCGATGTCCGTGGCCACGAGCACGCGCAGCTCGCCGCTCTTGAAGCCCGCCAGAGCCCGGGTGCGGGCGCCTTGGCTCTTGTTGCCATGGATGGCGGCGGCGCTCAGCCCTTCCCGGGTCAGCCGCTCCGCCACCCGGTTGGCCCCGTGCTTGGTGCGGGAGAACACCAGCACCTGCCGCCAGTTCCCCGCCTGGATCAGATGGCTGAGCAGCTCCGCCTTGCGCTCCATGTCGCAAGGGTGCAGCAGATGCTCCACCGTGGCCGCCGCGACGTTTTCCGGGTTGGCCTGGAGCAGCACCGGCTGATGCAGCAGCCCGGCTGCCAGCTGGCGGATTTCGGCCGAGAAGGTGGCGGAAAACAGCAGATTTTGGCGCTGCGGCGGCAACAGGGCCAGGATCCGGCGGATGTCGCGGATGAAGCCCATGTCGAGCATGCGATCGGCCTCATCCAGCACCAGGATCTCCACCCGCTCCAACCGCAGGGCCCCCTGCTGCTGCAGATCCATCAGACGGCCTGGGGTGGCCACCAGCACATCCACCCCGGCGGCCAGCCGGGCGATCTGGGGATTGGGACTGACCCCCCCAAAGATCACGTCGCTGCGCAGATCCAGGTAGCGGCCGTAGGCCTCCACGCTTTCGCCCACCTGGGCCGCCAGCTCCCGGGTGGGGGTGAGCACCAGGGCCCGCACCGCCCTGGAGCGGGCGTGGGGGCCATGGCGCAGCCGCTCCAGCATCGGCAGGGTGAAGCCGGCGGTTTTACCGGTGCCCGTCTGGGCGGCGGCCATCACATCTCGACCCTCCAACACCGCCGGGATGCACTGACGCTGGATCGGGGAGGGGGAGCGGTAGCCCTTGCCGGCGACGGCCTTGAGCAGGGGTTCGGAGAGGCCCAGCAAGGCAAAATCGGCCGCCAACCCGGCGACGGGAGCGGTGCTGCCGGTGGCAACCAGGGGAACCGCTTGTTCCTCAGGCGCCGCCTGCCTGGGCTCAGTGCGCCTCAAGGGTGGGGAGCCGTTGCCGGATTGGGCCTGGGGACGGCGGCGGATGGGCTGGGGAGCGGAGGCGTTGATCGGAACCTTGCCGTGAGAAGGTCCAGCCTAGGGGCGCTGCTGACCTCTCTCCCAACCCCACTGCTCTGCCAACGCCACTGCTCTGCCAAACCCAGTGCTCGGAGAATCACCCGCGGCAGGGCCCAGCCAGGCTCGAAGCTGATGTTGCCTCACGCCAGCGGCGCCGCAGGCGACGGCTCCAGGCATAGCCCGAGGCCGCGCCCAGCAGCGGTAAGGGGCCTGGCACTGGGGTTCCGTTTGCCGCCGAGTTGTCCAATCTGAGCTTCAGATCCCAGCTGCTCGGCATGGTGAGGAAGTCGACTCCGGTGGAATCGTTGTTGGCCAGTCCGACAATGGCCTCGAAGCCAATGGAGAGGTTGCCGAGGCCATCGATGTAAGCGCTGAGGGGACTGACGGCTGTGGAGGCTGAGAAGCTGCCGCTCAAGCCCGCGGGCAGTCCGCCGAAGAAGCTTGAAACCGGCCCCCAGGTATTTGGCCCAGGGGTGAGAGCCGTGACGATGGGTTCGATGAACAGACCATCGCCAAGCGAAGTTTTACTGAACGTTCCAGCAATGGCTACGGTGCTGCCAGTCCAGTTCGCGGTAGAGGAAATTGGAAGACCGGTAAATGTCTCCCAGATGTTCAGATAGACATACTCATTGGAAGCCAGGCTGATGCTCTGGATGGTGTAATTAGTCAGCGTAAGGCTGATATCGAAGACGTTGGCAGAAGGCTGACTGATCGACGAAATCGCGTCTCCGGTCATCTGAACAGGCGTAATGCCAGTGCCAAACTGAAAGGCAGTGAATGTATCCGTATTCGTGCCAAACACGGGTGGGGCTGGCAGTGAAGCAGCCCCGGAAAAGTTGGGGGTTCCTGGGGCAAAGATCATGAGCTTGGGGCCCAGGCCCATCGTGTTGCTGTAGCCGGCAGCGGTTGTGGCACTCACCTTCACAGCCTGGGCGGGCGTTCCAGCCGCAACCGTGGCCAGGGTCGTGAGCCCCAGCAGCCAAGCCCCAAAACGAGGCCGGCGCATTGCCCGAAAGCGAAATGGTGTTGCAGCCAGAAACTTTTGCATGATCATTTTGCTTGATTAACTGGCTTCAACCTAGCCGGATTTTGCGGCGACGTTTGTGGCCAGCTCTTGCTGGCCAAACCAGGTTCAGCCTCCCATCTCGCCGCGCGGCAGAAAGTGGGCACAACGTTCGCACGGGCCTTCGGGCAACACGGCGCAACGCAACAGCGGTGTGTGGGCGTTGAAGCGGCAGGAGGGATCGCCGATCACCCAGCCGCCTCGCCAGGGGCGGGCATCGCTGGGTTGCCGCTGCTGTCGCACCTGCAGCGCCACGGAGCGCAATTCATAGCGGGCTCCCAGCAGCTGGTAGCGGTGGCGGCGCTGGAGAACGAGATAGCTGATGCCCTCGTGCTGGAGCCAGCGGCCTGGTTGGGGCACCTCCGCGAGGGAAGCCAGCTCCAGGTGGGCCAGAAGCTGATCCGTTTCGATCTGGCGCAGCTCGATCCGCAAGCTCACGGTCGCGGACCGCCCTCAGGCATGGACTCCGCCAACACCGGCTGCCGGGTGGAAAAGCCCCAGGCGAACAGGGCGGCCACCAGCAGCAGCAAGGACCAGTCAGGCAACATCAGGTTGGGTAGCAGCACCCGCAGCAGCAGCCGCACCCCCACCAGCCCCACGGCCAAATAGCCGGCGGTTTCCAGATGGCGAAACACCTCCAGCCAGCGGATGAACAGCTCGGCGGTGAGGCGCAGGGCGATCACGCCGATCACCCCACCAGCCATCACCAGCGGTAAGCGATCGGTGACGGCTACAGCCGCCGCGACGCTGTCGAGCGAAAAGGCCAGGTCGGTGAACGCCAGGGTAAGGATCACCCCGGTGAGCGGGGGCCCGGCTGGGCTCGTGCCGGAGCCCGAGCTGCCGTCGGCGCTGAATGGCTTGCTCACGCTGGCTGCTGCTCCCGCGCTAGCTGGGGTGCTCACGCTTGCTGCTGCGCCCGCACCGGCTGTTGCTCCCGCACCGGCTGTGGTGCTCGCGTTGGATGCGGCGCTGAATGGCTCAACGGCGTCAACGCCCTGGCCGCCATCCCCGCCAGCATCGACTGCGGTCGGTTGATCAGCGCCGCTGAGATGGCGCAGGCTCAGCCAGAGCAGATAGCCGGAGGCCAGCAGCTGCAGGGGCCAGAGGTTCAGCACCCAGCGGGCCACCAGGATCAGCAGCAGGCGGAACAGCAGGGCCAGCAGCAGGCCCACGTTCAATGCCAGGCGCTGGCGTTCGGGGTTGTGCAGGCGCCGCGAAATGGCGGCCAGGGCGATGGCGTTGTCGGCCGACAGAACCGCCTCAAGAGCCACCAGCAAGGGCAGCAGCAGCAGCACCTCGCTCCATTGATCCGCCGACTGCAGCAGGGGCGAGAGCGAGCTGACCGATTCCGCTTCCATCCCCGATCCAGAGCTCCGTCGATCTCCAGCCAGCAGCTCCGATCCTCGTGGGATGGGGCGCCAGGGTGGAACGCCATTCAATGTAGAGATCCATCCACGGGTCGGCGAACGAGTCATGGTCGAGCTGCGGGCGGAACTGCTGCATGCGGACGTTGCGAGCCGGGTGGTACGGGTGTCGGCCCATGAGGGGGAGCGGCTGCTGGGCAGCTGTTTGGGCGAGGCGCCCGATGCCGAGCAGGCGGAGGACCGGGCGGTGGCCCGCCTGGGGGCCCGCCTGGGGGCCCCCATGGGGCTGGCCGCCCAGAGCCAGGCCGGTGCTGCCCTGGAGCGGATTGACCAGGGCGGCGCTGCCGGGGCGCCGTCGGCGACAGAAAGAGCCCCAAGCGCTCGCGGGCCAGGCCCGGGGCCCGCGCCAGGCGAAGGCGTGGCGTCGCCCCCCGCCCAGCACAGAGCCGCATCGACCGTTGCGGCCTCCGGCGCCGCGGCCTCCCCAGCGATCCCGGCCGCGGCGCCGCTTCGCCCACCCAGCGCGCTGGCCGTCCGGGAAGGAGCTGCCCAGGTGCCCCCGGCCGAGAGCACCGCGAACGCCGCCGGGTCGCCGGCCGGCCAACCCTCAGCACCCAGCAGCGGCGGCTTGCCCGCCCAGGTGGAGATCTTTGCCAGTGCCAGTGGCACCGGCAGTGGCACCGGCAGTGGAAGTACCAGTGGAAGTGCCAGTCCCGAGACCAGCCCCGCCAGCCAGCGTTCCCCCCAGGCTTCTCCTGCCAGAACCAGTGGGCCTGAGGCGAACCTCGCCGGCTCCCATCCACCCCAGTCCGACCCCAGCCCCGCCAGATCCCATCCCCCCCATGGCGGCTCGCCAAGCCCCAGCGCAAGCGAGCCGGCCCGTCCCGAAGCTGAACTGAATCAGGGATCGGCGCCCGAGGCGCCCCCGCCCGATCCGGACGACTGGAGCCAGGAGCTGGCAGGGCTGGAACTGCAGCTGCGGCGGCTCGGATGGGGGCGGGAGCAGGAGGCGGTGTTCCTGGCGCGGGCCTTCGGCCACCCCAGCCGCAGCCGGCTCACCACCTATGGCGACCTGATGACCTACCTGCGGGCCATGGAGGGGCTGGAGGCGGGCGCGGATCCGTCCAGCGCGGCGGTGCCGCTGCGGCGCCGCGACCTGGTGCGCGTTGGCGATGAGCTGCTGGCCTCCCTGGGCTGGTCGGCGGAGCAGGGTCGCCGGTTCCTGGAGGAACACCTGGGGCAAAGCAGCCGCCAGCGGCTCAGCGATAGCGAGCTGCTGCGTTTCAACATGCTGCTGGAGGGGGAACTGATCCAGCTGGAGCCGACCGCGGCCGACGCCCTGTCCTCCCCAGCCTGACGCCCAGGGCAGGCCGACATAACCTCAGCAACAGCGACCTTGGTGGGATCCCGGCCTACGCCGCGGGCTCCCGCTGAGGCCGTACCCCACCTCGCTTCGACCCCGCGGCCCCGCGCATGACCATCAGGATCGGCATCAATGGATTCGGCCGCATCGGCCGCCTCGTGTTTCGCCGCGCAATCGAGCGTGGCGATGTCAGCGTGGTTGCCATCAACGACCTGATCGATGTCGACTACATCGCCTACATGCTCCGGTACGACTCCACCCACGGACGCTTCGCGGGTGAGGTGCGGGTAGCCGATGGTCAGTTGGTGGTGAACGGCCAGACGATCCGGATCAGCAACGAGCGGGAGCCCCGCAACCTGCGCTGGAATGAGGTGGGAGCCGAGTATGTGCTCGAGTCCACCGGCTTCTTCCTCACCGAGGCAACCGCCCGCGCCCATATCGAGGCCGGCGCCCGCCGGGTGGTGATGTCGGCCCCGTCGAAGGACGACACGCCGATGTTCGTGATGGGGGTCAACCACCACGCCTACGCCGGCCAGGAGATCGTTTCCAACGCCTCCTGCACCACCAACTGCCTGGCCCCCCTGGCCAAGGTGGTGCACGAGCACTGCGGCATCGCCAGCGGCCTGATGACCACGGTGCACGCCACCACCGCCACCCAGAAAACCGTGGATGGTCCCTCAGTGAAGGACTGGCGCGGCGGCCGCGGCGCCGCCCAGAACATCATCCCCTCCTCCACCGGAGCGGCGAAGGCGGTGGGCAGGGTGATCCCCGAGCTCAATGGCAAGCTCACTGGGATGGCCTTCCGGGTGCCGACGCCCGATGTGTCGGTGGTGGATCTCACCGTGAATTTGGAGCGCCCCACCAGCTACGACGCCCTCAAGCAG
>JBIIIX010000059.1:0-12800 GCA_044234415.1 Cyanobium sp. | reverse complement strand
GCCTTTCGGACGCCGCAAGGTGGGGCTTCGCCGCCAGCTGGCCCAGCGAGCGGCCCAGCGGCTGGGGGTACCGGTGGTGTATCTCAATCAAGTGGGTGGCAACGATGAGTTGGTGTTTGATGGCGCCAGCTTCGTGCTGGCGGCCGACGGCACCCGCCTGCTGCAGCTCACCCATAGCGAGGAGGCATTCGCCTGCTGGGACGCGGCCATCAGCCGAGCGACAGTTGTTGTTGCAAGCGGGCCCGACTCGGCGAAGCCCGGATCGATGTCAGCCGGAGCGATGTCAGCCACATCGACGGTGCCCGGATCGACGGTGGCCGGGCGTTGGCCAGCGACGGGGGCCAGCGCCTGCCCCCCTGGAGCGGCGGCGGGTCCGGACCCAGAAGAGCCGGAGCTGCTGCTGCGGGCCTTGGTGCTGGGCACCCGCGACTATGCCCGTAAATGCGGCTTCCAACGAGCGTTGCTGGGGCTCAGCGGTGGTATCGATTCGGCCCTTGTGGCGGTGATCGCCGTGGCGGCCCTCGGCCCGGAGCGTGTGAGGGTGTTGCTGATGCCCTCACCGTGGAGTTCCGAGGGGTCCCGCGTCGATGCCCTGGCCCTGGCGGAGCGACTCGGGATCGCCGCCAGCCTGGTGCCGATCGACACCTTGATGAACGGCTTCGAGACGACGTTGACGCCGGCGTTGGGGAGCCCGCCATCGGGCTTGACGGCCGAGAACCTGCAGTCGCGCATTCGCGGCACTCTGCTGATGGCCGTGGCGAACCAGGAGGGCAGACTGCTGCTCTCGACCGGCAACAAATCGGAGCTGGCGGTGGGTTACTGCACGCTGTACGGCGACATGAACGGCGGGCTGGCGGTGATCGGCGACCTCTACAAGACCACGGTGTTCGAGTTGTGCGCCTGGCTGGACAGCCCGGCGGCCTTCGCCTATCGCCAGCAACTGGGCCTCCCGGACCAAGGGGAGTTGATCGGTGCGGCGATCCGCGACAAACCACCAAGCGCCGAGTTGCGACCCGATCAGCGCGATAGCGATTCCCTGCCGGACTACGCCGTGCTCGATCCCCTGCTCAAGGCCTGCATCGAGCAGCAGGCCAGCGCCGAGGCGTTGATCGCGGCGGGCCATGATCCAGAGACGGTGCGCCAGGTGGTGGGCCTCTTGCGAAGGGCGGAGTTCAAGCGGCGTCAGGCGGCTCCCAGCCTCAAGGTGAGCGGCCGTGCCTTTGGCAGCGGCTGGCGCATGCCAATCGCCGCGGCGTAGGGTTGCTGGCAAGGCTGATGCTTGGCCGCCGCCTCGGGCGTTGGCTTGAGCTCAGCGCCAGCACGCTCTCTTGCCGCCCATGGCCAAGTCAGGTCAGGCCATCCCCCACACCTCGCCGATGGCGACGATTGGGGTACCCACCGAGATCAAGCGCGACGAGCGGCGGGTGGCGTTGACCCCGGATGGGGTGCATGAACTGGTCGCCCAAGGCATGGAGGTGAGGATCCAAGCCGGGGCGGGTCTGGGAGCCGGCATCGACGATGGGGCCTACGCCGCCGCCGGGGCGCGGCTGGTCAGCCGCGAGGAGGCCTGGGCCGCCCATCTGGTGGTGAAGGTGAAGGAGCCCCAGCCCGGGGAGTTTCAGTTCCTGCGGCCCGACTTGGTGCTGTTCACCTATCTGCATTTGGCCGCCTACCCCGATGTGGGCAAGGCCTTGCTGGAGGCGGGCACCACGGGGGTGGCCTACGAAACGGTTCAGCTGGAGGATGGCAGCCTGCCGCTGCTGGCTCCGATGAGCGAGGTGGCGGGCCGATTGGCCGCCCAGGTTGGCGCCAGGCTCCTGGAGAAACCGCAGGGTGGTCGTGGCGTGTTGATCGGCGGCTGCACGGGTGTGCGGCCGGCCCGGGTGGTGGTGCTGGGGGCTGGCACGGTGGGTTGGAATGCCGCCAGGATCGCGGCGGCGATGGATGCGGAGGTGGTTCTGCTCGACCGCGCGCCGGAGAAGCTGCGCGAGCTTGAGCCGATGCGCCAGGGGCGGCTGGTAACTCTGGTGAGCAGCCGGGGCCTGATCGAACGGCTGGTGCCAGAGGCGGATCTCCTGATCGGCGCCGTGTTGCTGCCAGGCGGCCGGGCACCGACGCTGGTGGACGAGGCGCTGGTGCAACGCATGCGACCAGGCTCGGTGATCGTTGATGTGGCGATCGATCAGGGTGGCTGCATCGCCACCAGCCGCGAAACCACCCACACCGATCCGGTGGTCACCATCCACGGCGTGCAGCACTACGCGGTGGGCAACATGCCGGGGGCCGTGCCTTACACCTCCACCGAAGCGCTGGTGAGCGTCACCCTGCCCTACATCCTGGTGATGGCCGGGCGGGGGCTGACGGAGGCGGTCACCGACAAGCCCGAACTGCTCTCCGGCCTGAACACCATCGAGGGGTCGGTGTGTCATCCGGGGGTGGCGAAGGCGTTGGGTCTGCCCACCCGCCATCCGATGGCCTGCCTGCGCTGAGGGGTCGCGGCGGCCCAGCCCAGCTTCTGGCGCGTGGGAGAGGCCTCCTCCTCAGCGCCCCGCGGCTTCTCGCCGGGTCGATCGGGCCTCACCTGTGTCGCCGGAAGGGTTGCATCAGACCGTTGGCCAGGCCCAGCGGCGTTGAGGACTGCAACGGTGGCGACCCGTGTAGGGGGTGACCCCTCGAATCGGATCCCTCAGCCCGGAACCCCATCGCCTCGTTGGATGTGGCCCGGGGACGTTTATGCGTCGTACCAGCCATCGCTGCCCTCCTCCCCCTCCTGAGGCGGCCAGGCCAGGTGGACCACGACCGGCGCATGGTCGCTGGGCTGCTCGTTGGCACGCGGCTGGCGATCGATCACGCAGCCGCTGGCGCAGGACTGCAGCACCCGATCGAGATAGATGTGATCGATCCGCCAGCCCCGGTCCATCTCCCAGGCGCCGCTGCGGTAATCCCACCAACTCCAATGGCCGGCCTGGGTCTCGAACATCCGGAACGCATCGGCCAGCTGATCACCGGTGAGGGCAAGCAGGGCCTGGCGCTCAGCCTCGCTGGCCATGATGCCGCCGCTGAGTCGGTCCGGGTCGTGGATGTCCCTGTCCTCTGGGGCGATGTTGAAGTCGCCGACCATGATCAGCGGTTCTTCGCTCTCCTGTTGCAGGGCTGCCAGATAACGCCGCAGACAGGCCAGCCAGCAGAGTTTGTAGCGGTACTTGTCGGAACTCAGGGCCGAGCCGTTCGGCACGTAGAGATTGAGCACCCGCAGGCCATCGATGCGGGCGCTAATCAGCCGCTTCTGCTCGCTGAGCGCCACGGCTTCCGCATCGGGGAGGAGAGCCGAAAAGCCAACCCGCACATCCTCGATCGGCAGCGAGCTGAGGATGGCCACGCCGTTGTAAGCCTTCTGGCCGCTGATGGCAGCGCTGTAACCGAGGCTCTGAAAGAACTCATGCGGAAATAGGGGATCGGCCACCTTGGTTTCCTGCAGGCACAGCACCTCGGGGCGTTCGGCCGCCAACCACTCCCGGATCTGATCCAAGCGCGTGCGCACGGAGTTCACGTTCCAGCTGGCGATGCGCATGGGCAGCGGCGGAGAAAGCTGAGGCAGAACCGTACCCATCCGAGCCCGGAGCGAACGCCAAGCCAGCGCCAACTGGGCTGCTGGCCGGCCGTCGCGGGCCGACGGCCTTACGATGATTACCACCTACTGGCAAGGTCGATCTGGCCTTGACGGTGATCTTCCTGCACTTCGTCATGCGGCGTTTCCCCCACCAGACCCGCAGCCGCGACGCCTCGCGGCTGCGCTTGATCCTGATCGGCCTGGCCAGTCTGGTCGCGGCACTGCTGTTGGCCCCTGGCTTGTTCACCGAACTGCCAGCGACCGCCCAGCAGGCCGGCTACGGCCAAACCCTGGGCACTTCGCCAGCCGAACGCCAGCTGTACGACTACGGCTCCAGCGGCACTTCTTCGGGGTCCAGTGGCAGCTCGCTGCTGAACACAACCAACCCGATGGACCTGATCAACAAGCTGCGCCGCTCCACCGCCCTCGACGACGCCACTTCGCCCACCTCGGCCGTGGATCAGGCCCTCAAGGAGTTGGAGGCGAACTCGGCGGCTGCGGCGGCGCCGCGGGCCTCTTCCCCTTCCCTGAAGGGGCCCTAAGTTTTTCTAGCCCCCAGCTGGCGGCCAGCTGGTCCAGCCGGGGGTCAGGACGGCTCTGATCCGGGCTTCGCAAGCGCGCTTGAGCCAGTGCTTCCTGGGCAGCTTCGAGATTGCCTTGATCGTGGAGGGACAACGCCAGGGCCAGCAAGGGCCTCTGATCCGCCGGGAAGTTGCGAGCCAACTCCAGATAGGTGGATTGGGCCTGGGGGGTCTGGCCTTGCCTGGACTGGAGTTCCGCCAGCAGCAAGCCAAGATCCAAAGCCTCGGCCTGAAGCGTTGGGCTTGTGGCTGCGGTGTAAGCGGCCTTCACCTCCGCTTGGGCGGCAGCCCCTTTGCCGGATTCGAGTTTGAGGAGGGCCATCAGCTGCAAGGCCTCCACCTGAGCGGGCCGCCGGCTGAGGATTTGGCGCAATTCCCGCTCGGCCCCGGCCCGATCGTTACTGGTGCGGCGCAGTTCGGCCAACATCAGGCGCAGACTCCAGCGCTCGGGTTCGCGATCGGCCATGGGTTCAAGCAGGGCGATCGCCTCGGCGCGTCGGTTCAGCGCCACCAGCAACTCCAGAAGACGCTGGCGCTCCTCGTCCGAAGCGGTGGGTCCATCCAGCTGTTTGCGCAGCGTTACCACTTCCCGCTCCAGCCGCTGACGACGCAGATCGGCGACGGGTTGGGCCAGTTGGCCCTGGCGCCCCAGCCACCAGCCGAGTCCCAGGGCTGGAAGGGTCACCAGCAGCGCCAGCAACACAGGCTGCACGCGCAGAGGGCGTTTGGTCAGGGTCGGCGGCATCCGCGTCAACTGTCGTTCGAGGGGTGCGAAGACTGGAGCCGTTTTGCCGGAGGTTACTGGCAGCGCTGGCTACATTGACGCGGTGGACCTCGGTCCACAGCCGACCGCGCCATGCCCCCGGGCACTTCCTGTTTCCATGCGCCAGCATCCGATTTCCCCGGTCACCGAGCCGACGCAGTATCGGGCCATCGGGGTGGTGCGGGGCCGCTTTGAGCCCGTTGATCCCGACCAGCTCACCCGCGGCCTGATCCACACAGCCGACGGCAGTGAGCTTGAGGCGGTTGTGCTGGGGAGGCTGCTCACCTTGATGCGCCGCCATCTCGACCTGTCGGTGCCCCATTTGTGGGTGGTGTACCCCCGCTGTCGCGAGGAGGGCAAACTTCATCTCCAGATGGTTGGCGTCTGGGAACCCAGCACCCTCAGCCCAGTCGAGGCCGAGGGGATCGCCCCTGGCACGACGCCGGAATCGCCGTCCCGATCCGCCAAAACCGCTGCCTCGACGCCGGAATCGCCGTCCCGATCCGGCAAAACCGCCGCGGCGGCCGAACCCCACGATGCTCTCCCTGAGGGAGACGACTACTTCTCCGTGCGGGGGGAGCTGATCTTCACCCGTCCAGAAACCGGCGACCTTGTCGTGAAGGTGCGTCAGCAGCCTCGCGCCGACGGCAGCCGTCCCACCCCCTTCAAGCTGCAGTTGCGCGGCGAGATCCCCCTGGAACACCTGCGCCACTTCGTGGCCCTCGACATGCGTCGCCAGGGCCAACAGTTGTGCCTGGAACACCTGGAGGTGTTGGAACCGATCAATCAGCGCGGCAACCGGGGGGGCAAGTCCCGCCGTAGTGGCGAGCGCGGCGGCCAAGGCAGCGCTGGCAGTGGTAGCGCTGGCAGTGGCAGGGCCGGTGGCGTGGGCGGTGGTGTGGGCGGTGGCAAGGCCGCCGCCGCCCGCCGTCCCGCTGGCGCGGGTCCCGGTCAGGGACGCGACCACGGCCGTCCAATCAGTCGCTCGCCGCGCTGAAATGGCGCTCAGGTTGGAGCGACGGCGGTGATCAGCGAAGGCGGGGCATTCCGGGCCGGTCTTGTGGTGGTCCTGGTCTCTCTCCTGGCCGTGGTGGGACCGGCTGTGGGGGTTTCGCCCTGGTGGATCAGCCTGCTGGTGGTGCTCGGCCTCGGGGGCATAAGCCTGGATGCGGCGCGCTTCTCGGGACGCGGCGGCCATTTGCTTGCCGAGGCACTGCCAGGCGGCCAGGGGCGGTTGCGGCGCATCGCCATCCACGAGAGCGGCCACCTCTTGCAGGCCGCCGCCGACCAGCTACCGGTTCGGCGCGTGCTGGTGGGCAGCCTGGCCTGCCTGCGGGCCGGTCTGGAGAGCGGCGGCTGCACCGAGTTCGAGATTCCTGCGGCCGCCAAGCTGCCGCTGCCTGAGCTGCGGCGCTGGAGCCGGGTGCTGCAGGCGGGTGGTTGCGCTGAGCGGTTGATCTATGGCGAAATCCTGGGTGGCGCGGATGACAGCCGCCTGCTCGGTCGGCTCTGGGGCCTGTCCGGTTACGACGTCGAGACCGCCCAGCGGGAGCAACGGCGCGCCCGGCGGGAGGTTGATCAAGCCCTACGCCAGCAGCGCTCGCAGCTGGAGTCCGTCGCGGAGCAGCTGCTGCAAGCGGCCCCCAGGCTTGGGCGAGCCGCTCCCGTCGCCCAGGCCCCCATGGCCCCACCCGGATCTGTCCTTGGGCCAGAGCAGCCCAGCCCGCAGGGTGACTGCCCCGTTCCCCTCCCCTCTCAGGCGGTCACCGAATCATGAGCCTGGCCCTGGTCGACTGCCCCACGGGCCTCGCCGGAAACATGCTGCTGGCCGCCTTGTTCGATCTGGGGATGCCGCTGAGCGCGGTTGAGGGCCCGATGGCGGCCTTGGGACTGGCGGAGCGCTATCGCCTGGTGTTGCGGGAACAGCGGCGTGGTGGCTTGCGTGGAATGCATCTGGAGGTGGAGAGCCTGGAGCGGGAACCGCCCCATCGTCACTGGGGTGAACTGCGGCAGCAGTTCGCCCGGGCCGACTGGCCGGTGGCGCTGCGCGACAGGGTGCTGGCGGTGTTCGGCCTGCTGGCGGAGGCCGAGGCGGCGGTGCACGGCACCGCCCCGGAGCGAGTCCACTTCCATGAGGTGGGTGCCATCGATGCGATTGCCGACATCGTCGGCGTTTGCGCCGGTTTGCTGCACTTCGGCGTGCGGCGGTTGATCTGCGCCCCACCCCCGGCTGGCCACGGCAGCGTCAACACGTCCCACGGGCCCTTGCCGCTGCCGGCGCCGGCGGTGCTGGAGATCGCCCGGCGTCGGGCTGTGCCCCTGGCCAGCAGTGCCGGCTTTGCCCCAGGGGAACTCACCACCCCCACCGGTCTCGCACTGATGGCCTGCTGGGCGGAGAGCTTTGGCCCGGCCCCCAACCTGGTGCCGCTGCACACCGGCGTGGGGTTGGGCAGTCGCCAGCTGGATCGTCCCAATCTGCTGCGACTCACCCTTGCTGACCCCTGGCCGGGCGAGGCGTCGGCTGGCCAGGAGATCCGTCAGGAGCCCCAGCTCGACGAGGAGCCCCAGCTCGAAACAGCGGAGCTGCTGCTCCTCCAGCAAGCCCAACTCGATGACGCCACCGCCGAGGATCTGGCTTTCCTGGCCGAGGCCCTGCGCCAGGCGGGCGCCGTGGAGGTGTTCAGCCAAGCGATCGTGATGAAGAAGGGGCGCCTAGGGACCCTGATGACCGCCCTGCTGCCCCCTGAGCTTGGACCGGCCCTGCGACAGGTGTGGTGGTGCCACAGCAGCAGCTTGGGGCTGAGGGAGCAACTCCAGCCGCGGAGGATTCTGCCCAGGCAGATCGAAACCTGGAACAGCCCGTTGGGCGAGGTCCGCTTGAAGCGCACCCGCCTGCCGGGGGGTGGCGAGCGGCTGAAGGTGGAGCATGACGACTTGGTCGACCTGGCCCGGCGTCACAATCTTTCCTTGGAGGAGGTCCGCAATCGGCTAAGTGGCCGGATCGGGTGAGTGTGATGAAGCAAGTGGGTAAGCCGCTGGCGCAGTGGCGCTCCAGGGTCAGCCGGTGGTGGCGCGCTCGCGGGCTCGCGGCCAAGGGCGCAGAGACGGCTTCCGCCGCCGAGGCCCTCATGCGCGTCCGCGCCGCCCTGGGGCGGACTTGGGGCCTGATCAGACGACTCCTGGCGGCCCTACCGGGGGGAGTTCGCCCCTGGATTGCCCTGGTCAGCCTGGGCTTCGTGATGGCCGTGCTGATCGCCAACGGCCGCGAGCTGCTCCAGCTCCGGCTGGATGGCCAGGGAATGGTATGGCTGGCGCTGGCAACAGGCTTGACCCTGGCCAGCCTGGTGGTCAATGGCATCGCCCTGGCGGGGTTGATGGCCTGGTTGGGTTGGCGACCCCGATGGGAAGCGACCGTGAGCCTGTTCGTGTCCACCAACCTGCGCAAATATCTCCCCGGTGGCATCTGGCATCTGGCGGCTCGGGTGGACGCCCTCCGGGGAGCCGAGGCTCCGGTCACTCCACCATTGAGCGGCGGCAAGGCCTTGCTGGTGACGCTGTTGGAGCCGTTGCTGGCGGCCACGGCCGCACTGCTGTTGGTCTCTGGAGGCGGCTGGCAGAACGGCCTGGGGCTGCTGGGATTGCTGCCACTCGCCCTGCTGATGCCGGGGCGGCTGCGCAAGCTGTTGCCGGCTCTGGAACGGCGTCGTGCGGCAGAGCTGGAGTTGGATCGCGACCTGGTGCCAGAGAACGAGGCGGCTCCACGCCTTCCTGGCTATCCATGGCCGCCGCTGCTGCTGGAGCTGCTGTTCGTCTTGCTCCGCTTCGCGGGCTTTGCTTGCTGTGTGTGGGCCTTCGACCTGCAAGGCATCATCCCGTGGGGCACCTGGCTGGCGGGATTCGCCTTGGCCTGGACGGCGGGGCTGGTGGTGCCGGGGGCGCCGGGTGGCCTTGGGGTCTTTGAAACGGTGTTGCTGCTGCGGCTGCGGGTGGCACTCCCTGATGCCCAGCTGATGGCGGTGGCGTTGAGCTACCGGCTGATCTCCACACTCGCCGATCTATTCGGGGCTGGATTGGTGGAGGCGGATCAACGCCTGCCGGCTGTGCTGGCACAACTCGGAGCGTGGCGATCGCAGCTCACCTGGACGACCTGGGCGTCGTGGAGGCCGCTTCGGGATACGGGCATGGTCAAGACGGAGACAAACGCTGCTATGCCGCGATCAGAGCTGAATGCGGATTCAGGCAATCGCTCCAGCCATGAACGCGAGCGAGGATGCCAAGGCGATCCCAAGGATCCACTGTCGACAACGCCCCGGGCCGTTCAGTCTCGCCGGGTGCTTCGCTTTCTGCGGTCTGCCTGGCGCCGGCCCTGAATCGACAGGCCAAATGCGCAACCTGCCTCCTGCCTGGCATTGCCGCGTCATCCGGCACAAACCCATCCTTCCGCCCCAGCTCTTGTGCGATCGGCTTGCCGAAAATCGTACAGAATCCCGCCTCAACACAGCCACCAAGATGCTGACTGACCTAGCGATATAACCTATACATGAACGCTGCTGCCGTGGCTCCGATCAACAAACTCTTTAGGCCAGGCTGGAGAAGAGTAGAGAGTAAAAGCTCAACAATCAAGCACGATTGGCGCCAGATAAGACGGTTTCATGTTCCTATGATTATGAATAGTGCTCACAGGTCATTCAGCTCAATCGTCAACCAATGGTATCGCCCAGGCAACGGTATCGGCCAGAATCCGCGTTCTCAGACGAGTGCTCCGCGGCTGGGCTCCCTGACGATGGCGGCGCCTGCCAACCAATCGTCAAGAGGTGCCGGGGGGCCGAACTCAAAACCCTGAACCAGCGAGATGCCGAGCTCCAGCAACTGGGGCAGCATCGCCTGATCCTCCAGTCCTTCAGCGATCAGCTCCAAATCCAGTCGTGGTGCCAAGGAAGCGATGATCATGATGATGTGCAGCGCATCGGGATCATTGCCGATCGCCCGGATGAATGACTTATCAATCTTCACCACATCAGGGCGCAAGGTTTGCAGCAGCACCAGGGACGAATAACCTGTACCAAAGTCGTCGAGGGCGAGATGCACACCGGCCTGCCGCAACATCTTGAGATTGCCATCGACAGCGGTATTGGGCTCAAGGATGGAGTGCTCGGTAAGCTCCAGAGTGATCGCACTTGGCAACAGATTCCTGCTGTGGATTTGCGAGAGCAGACGCTGGGCCAGCTGGGGATCAAGCAGCTGATGCGGCGCCAAATTGAGATAAAAACGCAGGCCTGGATGCTTACGGTTCAACTGCTGAAATCCAAGCAAGGATAGACGGACCAATTCATCGCCTAGCAGTTGGGTCTGGCGATGCTGCTCCGCGAGTTCCAGAAATAACAAGGGTTCAACCCAACCACGCTGGGGATGATGCCAGCGAGCCAGGGCTTCGAAGCCATGCCAAGCTCCGCTGGCATGGAGGATTGGTTGGTAAAACACTTGGAGCTGATGGTTGCGGATGGCTTGCATCAGATCGGTGAACAACTCGTAGCGACTCAGTTGTGGCGCCAGCCGGACATCGCCCGGACCGATCACCCGACTATGGCGACTCCGCTTCGCTTGATACATCGCCAGATCAGCCCGCTGAATGACAGCGGCGAGATCAGCTTCGCCAGGATCGACCAAGGTGATACCAATGCTCAAACTGACGGCGATCGGCATGTCGCCGATCAGCACCGGCGGCTCCAGGCAGCTGACCATGGCCTGGGCTCGGTCGCGGGCCGCACGGCTGAGGGCTTCGACGGAATGATCCTCAAGAGTGGAGAAAGCCAGGATGACCGCCAGCTCATCGCCGCCGTAACGGGCGACAAGATCACCAGGGGCCAACAGCGCGGCGAGTCGCTTGGTGACAGTAACGAGCACCGCATCACCGGCGGCATGACCATAGCTATCGTTGATGACCTTGAATTTGTCGACATCGACAAATAGCAAGGCAAAATGTTGATTATGCTGACGAAAGTACGCCGCGGTTTCCGACAGGCGGGCCAGGAAGTAGCGGCGGTTGGGAAGCTGAGTCAGCGGGTCCAGCAGGGCGAGACTGCTGGCACGGCGCAGGAAATGCTGCACCCGTTCCGTGACCATGGCCAGATCCCGCCGCGGCATTCTGGCTTCGGAATCAGTCGGCTTGATGGCCTGGGTCCTAGCCCTGTCGAGGCTGTCCAGGCTGGGCTGGTGTGGTGGCAGGCTGGCATGAACCGCAGAGAGCTCATGGGGCAGGAGCCCTTGCAGCAACCCGTCGAGTTGGCGGCAGGCGTGGCGAATCCGATGGTTCGCCTGCCGTTCCGTCTGCCGCAACACAAGGCGCCGCCGGCGGCGACCCAGGAGCGCCATCGCCCGCAGACTCACGGCCACCAGGGGAATGGCTGCTAGCAACGGCAGATCATCGACCAAGGACCGCGAGAGCAGCGGCAGCAGCGACGGTTGGCGCATTACCAACACCCGGCCGTCGCTGGAATGGATCAGCGGTTGTATCGGGATGATCTCCGCATCCCCCAGCTGGTGCCGCGGCACGAACCCCAGTTGGCTGCGCAGAGACTCAAGCCGCCGCCAGATGGACTCCTTGTACTCGCCTCGCAGCAGCGGATCAAACATCACCACCGTGCCCGCCGCTGGCGACGTAGCGGTGTTGTTGCTCACCGGTGTAGCTGTACCCAGATATAGTTTGCCATTGTCCGCCTCACAGGCGATCCTGATGGTGCTGCGGAGGGTAGGGAACGGGCCGCGGTTATCCTGGGCGCAACGGATCAGCGACGCATAGGACTGCAGCCGGAAGCCAGATGCAGCATGCACCAGCAAGGGCGAGCCATCAAGGCCCAGCATCACCATGATGCCGCCAGCATCAAAGAGGGCTCCCGTTTCCAGATTATTGCTGACGTAGCCGGGATTCATGCCCAGCGCGAATCGATAGGCGTCATCCCACTGGCCCCAGTCGCGGGCAATGCGATTTGTGCTGGAAAAAGCTGCTTCCATCAGCGCCACAGTGTCATCACTGGCAGCCTGCTGTTGGCGCAGCAGTGTGAGACTGCGAACGTGAAGATGCATCGCGATCGATGGCGTGATCACCAGCAACGCCACAGCCAGGCCACGCCAAGGGTTGCGGGGCTGCAAGGCTATGCGGCGCTCCTCCTTCCACCACGAGCGCAGCAGACGAGCAGCGTGACGCATTTCAACAGCCTTTGATAATTTCAGTTTAACCGATGTGTGCTTCGAAAGGACCTTGCCAACCTTTGCGAAGGGCGCAAAACCTGTTGAAAAGATCCCTGTTCGACAACAGGGCATAGTGAAATATCCCAGGAAGCACATCTTTGCAGGCCAGCCAAGTCGGAAGCCGTAGGCGGTTGCGGTTGGCCGCGACTGGTGCGGCCGGCATCTTTGAATGTGTCATCATTTAACCCAGCGCTCTCAGCCTTCGTCGCGACAAAGCGTGGGGCGGTCTCAAAATCCGCACATGAGCGGACTGGCTGCCCATGGGCGGTGCCGACGGCGATTCGTGGACCATGGCTGAACGCAAGCAAGCCAGGGGGGACGTGCCTGATGCTCGTGTCGCAGTCCATCCCCAAGGTGATTAGCAGCAACGATGAGCAGATGAATACTCATCAGGCAATCCGGAACGGGCATGGCAACTTGATCGCAGGGGTCCGTGACCATGAATGTTTCAGTCGCGACCAGAATTAGGTGGCGAAATGCTTCGGGACGAGCTGGAGGACCCATCTTTTGAGCCGTGATACCGCCAGAGACGCTGGCAGTGGTTGGCTGAGGACTTGTGCCCTCGCATTTTGTGCCCCCTCGACTTGCGCCCTCGCAG
>JBIIIX010000314.1:0-3396 GCA_044234415.1 Cyanobium sp. | reverse complement strand
GGCGCGCTGGGCTGGTGTGCCCTGCTCCCCCTTGAGCCGGGCCGGGAATGCGGTGAACGCCGCAGACAGCGCACTGCCATCGGTTGGAGGCCGCAAACCTGGAGCCTGGCCCAGCAAAGTGCCGCCAAAACAGAACGCCTGCAGGTTGGCCGGCAAGCTCTCCGGCGGTCCGCCGGACGGGGGTGAGGAAGCGGTGAGGGCCTGCCCAAGGGCTGTCGCCAGCCAAACGCCCGCATCCCAACGGCCGGCCTGCGTTGCCAGCGCCTCCAGCAGTGGGCGATCGATCAGGATCCGGCCTTGCGCCGGGCAGTAAAGAGCCAAGGCTTGTGGTGCCGTATGCCAGGCCTGGGGGCAGTCCCGCTGGATCTCGCTGGCCGCAGCGGCGGAGGTGATTGACGGGAAGGCGAGGGCGCTGGTGCGGGGATCTGCCTTCCAGGCTTGCTCCAAAGCACGCACCGCTTCCTGGATCCCCGCGGGTAGATCAGCAGCCAGAGCTGATTGACCCGCCACCAGCAACGCACTTCCCAGCAGTGCCAAGGGACGAGCGTGATGCATCCGATCGATGGTGCTCTCGGTGGCTGCAGTCACTATGGCAACTCCAGGCGCCGTCGCCACTGGGTCTTGCTTTTTGCGCACCAATGGCAAGAAGTGGGTTGTCTCGACTGCTCACGCCATTTGGCCGGCGGTTTGCGCAGGTGCCGGTGGGGGCCACACACCACACACCGCAGGCCCCCTCGATCTCCTCCCACCGGCTCTGGATCACCCCCAACCGCCGGGCCACCGGCTCTGATCCACCCCCAGCCGCTTTGCCACCAGAACCCTGCAGCTTCCGCCACCTGACGTGCAGTTCCCGCCACCTGGGCGGCACCTTGATCAGACAGCCCCGATCGCGCAGGACGTGGTGCACCTCATCGTTGGCGTAGCGGGTCAGGCGGGCGTGGGCCGAAAGCCAACCCGCTCAGGGTTCCGCCGCACCCACAAGCTCCTGCAGGATGCGCACACAAGCTGGCCGCAGATCCTCGGGCAGCTTGCCGATTCCATGGGCCTGGGGGCATCAACGCCCGCAGCCTGATCCGGGAGCCAGCCAGCTCCAGGGCCACAGCCAGCCCCCGGAGCTTGAGGGCTTCGTTCTGGCGTCTTGGCCAGGGGTCGGAGGCAGGCAAGGGATTTGCCTAGGAGCCTGCCTGGCGACTTGCCTATTCGTGCCCTACCGGGTCGTTGTTGCCTAACCGGTGTGCCTAATCAGCCGTCTCAAGCCCCCTGCCAAGAGCCCTGGCCTTGGGCTCAGAGCCCTTGGTACAACTGGATCCTTGGGAAACGGAGGGGGTGGGATTCGAACCCACGGAGGCTTTCACCTCGCCGGTTTTCAAGACCGGAGCCATCAACCACTCGACCACCCCTCCAGTGGCTGCCCTGATCAGGCAAGAGGAGTATCCCACGAGCCTGCGGCCACGCGGCCATCGGGAAGAGCGAGCTATGGCCTCGGCACCGGCCCCGCCGCCGGCACCGGCACCAGCGGCGGGGCGGGTTCGGCTTGGGATGCGGCGGCTTGGGCCGCAGGCGATGGTGGGGGCGATGGCGCGGACGATGGCGCGGGCCTTTGTGCCCGCGGCGGGGCGCTCTGGGGGTAGCGCTGCAAGAACACCGCCACCGGCAGGGGCCGCCGCAGCTCCAGCCCCTCCGGTAGCCACAGGTCGCCGGCGCTGGAGGTGAGATGCACCTGCCAGTGATACAAGCCGCGGTACGCGGCCGGGTCCTGGCGCAGCAGCGCCGCGTAGGCCAACACGCCGCGGCCGTAGTGGTCGCTGTTGTTGTACCCCCACAGCGCCCGTCGCATGTCCCGCAGACCGCCGCGCCGCACCAGATAGCGGGCGGCGGCGGGGATGGCGTCCTGGGGAGCGCGGATGTCGCCCCGGCCGATGCCGGGTTCGGCCCAGGTGGACGGCAGGAACTGCATCGGGCCTTGGGCTCCGGCCACCGACACTCCGTCGATCCTGCCCATGCCGCTCTCGACCAGATTGATCGCCGCCAGCACCTCCCAAGGGATGCCGGTGGCGCTGGCCGCCTGGCGATAGAGGCGCAACAGCTCGGGTGCGGCGGCGGGGGTGCGGATGCGCCAGGCCGGCACTTGGCTTACGCCTCCCCGTGCTGGATGCATGGCCAGGAACGCCCGGCGGGCCTCCAGGTGCAGATCCAGCACCAGCTGCCAGCGTGGCGGCAGGGCCTGGCGCACCTGGCCCGCCAGCTGGGGTTGGCGCGCCAGGGCGCGATAGAGCACCTGCTGTTGATGCCCTAAGGCCGGCAGGTCTTGCTCCGGTGTGGCTTGATCGCGCAGGGCCTGCTCCACCTCGGCCAGCAACGAGGCGATTGCCGCCGGATTCGCCGGCAGCTTGGGATAGCCGCGGGCCGGGCCGGTGGGGCTGGGGGCCGGGGCTGTGGGGCTGGGGGCCGGGCCGGCGGGGCGCAGATCAGGCGTTGGCAGGCTTGCCCCGCTTCCCGCCGCGCCTACTGCCGACGGCGCTGCACCGGCCGTCGCGGCGATCAGGCGCTGGGAGGTCAGGCGCTCGGAGGAGGAGGCGCAGCCGGGGCTGATCAACAACAGCAGCAGAACCAAGCCCAGCACGGGTGGCTGGGCTGCCGGGAGAGGGGGGTGAACGCGCAACTGCCATTTGCCGCTGCGGAACGCTAAGGCAACCAGTTCAGGCAGGCGTGCCCAGGGGCGCCATCACGGCGGCGGGATGATCGCCACCCCAGCCATTGGTGGGCTGGGGAGCCGATGCCCGCCCCCGCCGACCCGAGATCGCCGCTCAGTTTGCGGGGCTAGTGCTGGGCAGCAGGCACTTATCGGAGTCGCAACCGGCTGGGCCGGCCTCCATTTGTTCGCCGCCGTCGTAGCGCTGCAAGGCCGCAAAGAAATCCGGCGTGCGGCGCCGCTCCAGCACCTGGGCCGAAAGGGCGGTGTAGGTGGCCAGATCGATCGGTTCAAACGGCAGCCTTGGGAAGGTGGCGTTGGCGTCGAAGCGGGCCAGCAGCGCGGCGGAGATGTAACCCTCACCGTTCTCGATGGCGTGGTGGATGGCATTCGCCAGGGGTTCGATCTCATGCTCCCGGAACTCCACCGTGGCGGAGGTGTTGTGGGCGGTGTAGTGCTTCTGCACCTGCATGTAGAAGTCGAACTGGGCCAAGGCCGAGAAGGTATTGATCTCCACCCGGTCGGCGCCGGGCAGGTTGGCCCAGCTCACCTCGGTGGGAATCTCCACCAGCCATTCACCGCAGCGGGGATCGAAGGGATCATCCAGCAGCCGCCCTTGCTCATCCTTATCGCTCTGGGAGGGCACGATCGTGTAGCCGTAGTCGAGGCAGGCCAGGGCGACGGGATCGTTTTTGCGGAAGGTG
>JBIIIX010000058.1:0-12862 GCA_044234415.1 Cyanobium sp. | reverse complement strand
AGGGCGTGCCAATCCCGGTCGCCGATCGCCAGACGGCGCTGCAACTGCTCCGCCAGAGCGGCGCTGCCCTCCGGCCAGAGCCGTTGAGGCTGAGCGGCACGATCCGTTTCGGACCGGGCTGGCGGTCCATCGGAGGGGGGTATGGCGGCGGCGACCACGGCTGGACGATCGGGGGAGGCAGGGGCCATCCTGGCGCCATGAACCGCAGGACTCATCGTCGGGCCGGCCGCCCCACCCGCCTCCTCCACCAATTGGAGGCCCTGCTGACCGTGGCGGGTCCGCGCCAGGGGCCCCACCCCGCCGGGGCCAGCGACCAAGCCAGCGAACGGCGGCGTCAGCAGCGTCTCACCCTGGCCCAGCGGTTGCTCGATCCGTTACCCGTGGGCTTGAGGGCACCTGGGCAGGCTGCCGACATCTTTTGGCGGGCCCTGCGCTGGGGCGGTGGGGGATTGCTGTTGGGATGGATCCTGCAGCGCCTGGCCGCCCTCGGGTCCTGACGGCGATCGAGGCAGCCAGCCAGCGATCCAGGCTCGGGAGCGACCTCAAGTCACGGTTGGGCGAGGCCGGCGCCCAGCGGCGGCAAGGCGGGGAATCAGGCGATTGGGGCGTTCGGCGCCTCCTCAGCGGGGCCGGCGGCGCTGGCGCGTTTCCCGGTTGCCCCAAGCGGGGCTTCCCCGCTGGCCGCAGGCGATCGCTTGCGGCAGTCGCGTTTCTAACGAGCTGTAAAGCGGCGGCTCCGCCCAGCCAGGCCACCATCACAATGGCTTCTGTAACAACGGATACAGCCGTGACCAGCGCAAACCCTTCTAAGTCAGCCGCAGCCCCTGAATTTGTGGCCTGGGCCCAGCAGCATCAGCGGGCCAACCGCCTGCACAAGGCTGAACTGGCCCAGATCACTGAGCATCCAGATCCCGCCGCCAACCGCGACGCCATCGCCCAACAGCGGGCCTGGGCCCGGCGCCATGACCACGAGCGCCAGCTGCACGACATCGCCATCCACCAGATGCGGCCCCAGCAACGCTGAACCCCTGGCTCTGAGCCGTCAGGGAGGTCTGGACGACAAACCGTTCAGGGCCCCGATCGCGCACCAACGCGCAAGACAAGCCTCTTGAGCACGCGGCTCCTCAACGTGGTTGCCCTAGAGGCTTATCGGTGACCAGAACAACGCCCACTGGGTCACTGGCCCCGGGATCAGCCGGGGGCCAGGCACAAGCCAAACCGCAGCCACCCGTTGGTCACCGCGGGGTGGTAGCGGGCGGGGCTGATGACCGTTCCTGGCGGGGTTAGACCCAAGCCTGGACGGTCAGGTCAGCCAAGGCCAGGTCCGCCATGGGCAGGGCTGCTTTGGGCAGGCCTGCCCATGGTTAGGTCGGCCGGATCAGGCGTCGTAGTACATGGTGAACTCATGGGGATGGGGACGCTGGCGCAGTTGCTGCACCTCCTCGTACTTGAGAGCGATCCAGTTGTTGATGAAGTCCTCTGTGAACACGCCTCCAGCCAGGAGGTAATCCTTATCCGCATCTAGGGCCTCAAGGGCACCATTGAGTGATGCTGGGACAGTGGAGATCTTCGAGAGTTCCTCCGCCGAGAGCTCGAACAGATCGACATCGGTGCCGTCGCCCGGATCGATCTGATTGCGGATGCCATCGATGCCGGCCATCAGCATGGCCGCGAAGCTCACATAGGGATTGGCCAGGGCATCGCCGGAGCGGAACTCCAAACGTTTGGCCTTGGGATTGGGCCCGGTCAACGGAATGCGCACGGCGGCGGAGCGGTTGCCTTGGGAGTAAACGAGATTCACCGGGGCCTCGAAGCCCGGCACCAGGCGCTTGTAGCTGTTGGTGGTGGGATTGGTGAACGCCAGGAAGCTGGGGGCGTGCTTGAGCAGGCCGCCGATGTACCAACGGGCCGTCTGGGAGAGGTTGGCATAGGTGCCTTCACCAAAAAACAGTGGTTGACCACCCTTCCAGAGGCTCTGATGCACGTGCATGCCACTGCCGTTGTCAGCGAACACAGGCTTGGGCATGAAGGTGGCTGTCTTGCCATACTTCTTGGCAATATTTCGAACGACGTATTTGTAGATCATCACGTTATCGGCCGCGCTGATCAGTTCAGCGAACTTGATGCCGAGTTCGTGCTGGGCGGTGGCCACCTCATGGTGCTGTTTCTCGATCGGCACGCCCAGGGATCCCATCGTCAGCAACATCTCCGTGCGGATGTCTTGAAGGGTGTCATTGGGGGCGACTGGGAAATAACCCTCTTTGAGCTGAATCTTGTAGGCAAGGTTACCGCCTTCTTCGATGCGGTCGTTGTTCCAGGGAGCCTCGATTGAATCAACACTGTAAAAGCTCAGCCCATTGCTGCTGCGATAGCGAACATCATCGAAGATGAAGAACTCGGGCTCCGGACCAAAGTAGGCTGTATCGGCGAGCCCAGTTGAGTTGAGAAAGTTGAGAGCTTTCTGAGCCAGGGCCCTGGGGCAACGGCCGTAGGGCTCGCCGCTGCGGGGTTCCTGGATCGAGCAGATCAAGCTCAGGGTTTTGTGGCTGTAAAACGGGTCGATCCAGGCGGTGCTGGGATCGGGCACCATCGCCATATCGGACTCGTTGATCGCCTTCCAACCGCGGATTGATGAGCCATCGAAGGCGACACCTTCCGTGAAGGCGGCCTCATCGATCAGGTCATTGCAAACCGTCAGATGCTGCCACTTGCCGTGCAGATCCACGAACTTGAGGTCGATCATGTCGATGCCGTCGTCCTTGATCTGACGCAGGACGTCCTGGGCGGTCTTGGCCATGGGGCGTGGGGACAGGGGGTGACGTGGGGCCGGTATCCGGCACAACCGTAAATGTTCGCCTTGATACCGACACCTCTCCCGTAGCGGTTGCGACGAAATGGTCGCTTCGCTGGCTGCGGGGCCACCTGCAGCGGCACCTCAGGGTGGTTGCCCCCAGCAGCACCGCCGCCCGGGTGGCCGAGCCTCGGCACCGCAACCGCAATCACAACCACCGCAACCGCCACAGCCGTGACCACGGCCGCCTCCGCGCGATCGCGGCGCCAGGGCGCCGCCCGCAGGCGCCTGGGGATCGCGTAACCGTTTCTGTCAGATTCGCGAGAACGGCGCTCGGAACTGGGGTCTTGCCCGTTCTTGAGTGCTAGCTTCCGCCCCAGGTACGACCTGCCGTCCCGTCCATGCGCGATGCCATCAGCGGCCTGATCGGTCGCTACGACCAGCTCGGCCGCTATTTCGACCGAGGCGCCATCGAGCGCATCGACAGCTTCTACGCCCAAGCCTCCCTGCGGTTGGCCGCGGTGGAGCTCATCAACCGTGAGGCGGCGACGATCGTGCGGGAGGCCTCCCAGCGGCTCTGGCTGGAGAACCCCGAACTGCTCCTTCCCGGTGGGAACGCTTACACCACGCGGAGGCTGGCTGCCTGTTTGCGGGACCTCGATTATTTTCTGCGCTACGCCAGCTACGCCCTCGTCGCCGACGATCCCACCATCCTTGATGAGCGGGTGCTCAACGGCCTCGACGACACCTACAAGAGCCTTGGCGTGCCCACGGGACCCACGGTGCGCGGCATCGCCCTGCTCGGGGAGGTAGTCACGGAATTGCTGGCGGCCGAGGGAACGGCTGAACCTGCCGCCCTGGAGCTGGTGCGCGCCCCGTTCCTGCACCTCTGCCAAGGCCTGGCCGCCCGCAACGTGCGCGCCCGCTGAGCGAATCACCCATGCCGTTGCCTAACCTCCTGATCACCTCCTCGCCAGTACAAGGGTCTTGACCGTCAGCGCCACCCTGCCCACCGTGAACGATCGCCACAGGCTCGGGCTCGCACCGATCGCCACCCCCGATCGGCTGCTGCTCGGCCCTGGGCCCTCCAACGCCCATCCCACGGTGCTGCAGGCCCTGGCCCGCACCCCGATCGGTCACCTCGACCCGCTTTACATCGAACTGATGGGCGAGGTCCAGGAGCTGCTGCGCTACGCCTGGCAGACCGACAACCGCCTCACCCTGCCGATGAGCGGCACTGGCAGCGCCGCGATGGAAGCCACGCTGGCCAACACGGTGGAGCCCGGCGACAAGGTGCTGATCGCGATCAAAGGCTATTTCGGCCATCGCCTCGCCGACATGGCAGGCCGCTACGGCGCCGAAGTGATCACGATCGAGCGTCCCTGGGGCGAGGCCTTCGATTTGACCGAGCTGGAGCAGGCTCTGATCACCCATCGCCCCGCCATTTTGGGGATCGTGCACGCCGAAACCTCCACCGGCGTGTGCCAGCCGATGCAGGGGGTGGGTGCCCTCTGCCGCCGCTACGACTGCCTGCTGCTGCTGGATACGGTCACGTCCCTGGGAGGCGTGCCGCTGTTTCTCGATGAATGGCAGGTCGACCTGGCCTACAGCTGCAGCCAGAAGGGGCTGAGCTGCCCGCCAGGCCTCGGCCCCTTCAGCATGGGACCCCGCGCCGAAGCCAAACTGTCGGCCCGCCGCGGCAAGGTGCCGAACTGGTATCTCGATGTCTCCCTTCTCAACAAATATTGGGGCAGCGATCGCGTGTATCACCACACCGCCCCGGTGAACATGAACTTCGGCATGCGCGAAGCCCTGCGGCTGCTCGCTGAAGAGGGGCTGGACCAGGCCTGGGCTCGGCACCGCAGCAACGCTGAACGGCTCTGGCAGGGTCTGGAGCGGCTCGGCCTCGTGCTGCATGTGCCCACAGAGCTACGCCTGCCCACCCTCACCACCGTGCGAATTCCTGATGGTGTGGACGGCAAGGCCTTCAGCCGACACCTGCTCGATCAGCATGGCATCGAGATTGGTGGCGGCCTCGGCGAACTGGCCGGCAAGGTCTGGCGGATTGGTCTGATGGGCTACAACAGCTCGCCCGAGAACGTCGACCGCCTGCTCAATCTTCTCGAGACCGAACTACCAGCCTTCCGCTCCAGCGATCGGGTCATGGCCGGCACGTCAGCTTGAGGCCGGCACGCCGCTGGCGGAACCAACGCTCCAGTTGCTGAGCGGCTTCTTGCTGCAACACACCGCCCACCACCCGCATGTGATGGTGGGCGCTGGCATGGCTGGCCAGGTTCAGGCTGCCCCCAAGCCCCCCCCGCTTGGGATCGGCGGCACCGAAGACCACGGTGCCCACCCGGGCTTGGATCAGCGCAGCGGCGCACATCGGGCAGGGTTCCAAGGTCACCAGCAGCGTGCAGTCGTTCAAGCGCCAATCGCGGCGCGCCAGGGCCGCCTGCCGCAAGGCCACCAGTTCCGCGTGCCCCAAAGGATCAGCCTGGTGATGGCGCCGATTGCTGCCCCAGCCGATGCAGCGGCCCCGCCCATCCAGCACAACGGCTGCCACCGGGATTTCGCCCGCCGCTCCCACCAGCGCGGCCAGCCGCAGCAGCCGCGCCATCCACATCTGCCAATGGGGGAGCGGATCTGAGGCTGGCAAAGGCGCCGAGCGGGCCGAAGGAGCCATGGGGACAGGGGGCAGAATGCCTGCATCTCTGGCATCGTCGTTGGCCAGCCCTACCTCTGCCCAGCGGCTGCGGCCGCAGCCTGCCGCTCCTGGACCCTGCCAAGAGCCTGACGCCAACCCCACGGCCGGGGCACGAAGCGAGGCTGGCAGCGAACCAGCGCCCCACTTGGCCCCCTTCGCCAGTCCCCTGCCCGGCGATCCGGAGCTGGAGGGCTTCCTCACCGATGCCGTTCGGCTGTTGAGCTGCTGGATCGGCTCCTCCGCCAGTGCCGCCCCCCTGCCGGCCCTGAGCGTGCTGCCCAGCCCGGAACCGCAAGGCCAGGGACTGTCGCGCCAGCAGCTGCTCTCCGACCTCCAACAGGTGATGGAAGGCGCCTATCGCCCCCACCACCCGGGCGCCCTGGCCCATCTCGATCCACCGCCCCTCACCGCCTCCATCGCCGCGGAGCTGATCGGCGCCGGCATCAACAACAACCTGCTGGCCGAGGAGCTCTCCCCCAGCCTCAGCCGCCTGGAGCGCAGCCTCTGCGCCTGGCTGGCCACCAGCCTGGGGCTACCCGAGGGGGCCGGTGGCGTAGCCGCCAGCGGCGGCAGCCTCAGCAACCTGATGGCGTTGGTGACCGCCCGCCACCACGCCGGTCTTGGCTGCGACAACCGGGCGGTGGTGGTGTGCAGCTCCGATGCCCACGTGTCGCTGCAGAAGGCGCTGGTGGTGATGGGGCTGCCGGCGGATTCGCTGATCCGCGTGCCGGTGGATGAGCGAGGCGCGCTTCGGATCGAGGCCCTGGCAACCACCCTGGCGGCCCTTGAACAGGCCGGGCGGCCGGTGCTCGCCGTCGTGGCCACCGCGGGCACCACGGTGCGCGGTGCCATCGATCCGCTGGCGGCCATGGCCGGCCTCTGCCGGGGCCGCGGGCTCTGGCTGCACGTCGATGGAGCGATCGGGGCCCTGTTCGGCCTGCTTCCCGAGCCGCCGCCGGAGCTGATGGGCCTGGGGCTGGCCGACTCGCTCACGGTCAACCCCCAGAAGCTGCTGGGGGTCACCAAAACCTCATCGTTGCTGCTGCTGGCGGAACCGGATCGGCTGGGCCAGACCTTCGGCACGGGCTTGCCTTACATGGAACCCTCCTGGGGCGGCGGCCACGGCGGCGAGGCGGGCCTGCAGGGCAGCCGTCCCGCTGAGGTGCTCAAGCTTTGGCTGGGGTTGCGCCATCTCGGCCTTCAGGGCATCCACACCCTGCTGTTGGCGGCCCAGGCCCGCTGCCGCCAGCTGGAGGCGCTGCTGGCGGCCGACGACCGGCTGCTGCTGCGCGGTGGTCCGTTGCATCTGGTGGCTTTCCGGCCCCGGCAGGCGGATGCGGGCGGCTGTGCCGCCTGGAGCGCCCGCACCCGCCAGCTGTTGCTCGATCACCAGCTGATGCTCTCCCGACCGCAATACCAGGGCCTGCACCACCTCAAGGCGGTGCTCGGCAACCCCCACACCGGCGAGGCAGAGCTGCGGCAGCTGTCCGATCTGGTCCGGCGCAGTCTCGATCTGGAGGCTCCCCATGGCTGATCAGGGTTCGAGCCGGGCCCGCTGGGTGGCGATCCTCACCGGGGCCATCTCCGTGCTGATCGGGGTGGCCTACCTGGTGCTGATCACGCTTCTGGATAGTCGCGGCGTTCTGTTGCCTCCGCCCCCGGAGGCCCTGGCCGGCGCGGTCCCGGTTGTGGCGGCAAGCTCCGCTCCTGACGCCGCAACGGTTCCACCACCTTCCTGATGGCGGTTTCGAGAAAACGGCGCAACTCGCCATCCCGGCGTTGCAGCTCGAACTGGCGCTGCAGCACCTCCTGCAGTCCGCCATCGCCCCAGTCCTGGTTCTGCTGGAAGTACGTGATGAAGCCGCGGCCGGCCAGGCGCGTGAGCCAGGCCACGCTCACCGCCTGCAGAGCGCGGCTCACGATCAGGGTTGGCAGGCTCAAGCTCAGGGCCTCCCCCAACAGGCTCACCCCGCCCTTCACCAAGCCAAGGCCAGCCAGGGTGCGACCCACCGAGAGGGCCAGATCCTGGGCGTGGCCGCGGCTCAACGTGACGCCATAGACGCGCCCGATCTCCAACACCATCTGGGCATTGACCGCCGCGGTGCCGAGCAGGTCCACCCCGGGCAGCGGCGTGACCAGCACCACGCCGGCGCTGATCCAGACAAAGCGATCGACGATCGCCTGGGCATCCGCGAGCCGCTGGCGATCCAGCAGCTCGCGGCTGGCCTCCCCGAGCTGGCGGCATTGCAGCAGCAGGTTGTCGGCGATCAGCTCCTCCCCGTCCTGGTGCAACACGGTGGCGATGCGCCGCAGCAATGCCCCCACCTCCGGCGGCGGCTGCAGCGGCCGGCCTCCGGGCAGCGGCACGCTTTGGGGTGCGGCGCTGGCGGGCACCACCTCCTCGGCGGCCACCAGATGGGCGCAGCGATGCCGCAAGAGCTCCAGCAGGCGGGCCTCCTCCTGCTCGCCGCGTAGGTCGCACTTGTTCAGCACCAGCAGCAAACGCTTGCCCAACGAGGCCAGCGCCTCCAGCACCTGCATCTCGGAGGCGCGCAGATCGCCATCCACCACCAACAGCAGCAGGTCGGCGCGGGCGGCGCGCTGGCGGGCCTCCCGCTCCCGATCGCGCCCAGCCTCCCCCGCCTCCAGGATGCCTGGGGTGTCCTCTAGCAGCACCCCACGGGTCAGGCCGCGCAGCCGCAGGCGATAGCGCTCCGCCTGGCGGGTGGATCCCTTGGCGGCGCCCACCTCCCCCACCAGCTGCCGCAGCAGGGCGCGGATCAGCGAGGTTTTGCCGGTGGAGCCGCCGCCAAACACCACGATCAACAGATCCCCCCGCTCCAGCTCCTGTTGCATGCGCTGCCGCTCCTGCCGCAACCCCTCTCGCTCCACCGCATCGCGGATGCGATCAAGGGTGCTATCGATGGCCTCCAGGTTGCGGGCCGCCGCCTCGCGCCGGTTGCGAGCCGGTGCCGCCGCGGGGGCGTCGCGCCCTGTGGCGCCCTTGCCGCGCAGCAAGGCTCGCCACCAGGGCCAGCCGAGCTGGATCACGACCAGCACCAGGGCCAGGGGGATCAGGATCAGGATCGGCCCCACCAACCAGCCCGGCAGCCAGTAGCTCAGTTGCCACTGCAGCTGGGTGAGCAACTGCAGCACCATCAGCAGCAGGATCAGGCCGGCGAAGCCGAGGCCGATCCAGAGCCACAGGCGCTTCGGCGCCATCAGCCCCCCGGTGCGGTTCGCATGATCTCGCCCCAGAGGGCCGCGGCCAGGCGGCTGGTGGACTGGGTGGGGGCGTTGTTGTCGTTGCCGAGCCAGATGCCCATCACCCAATGGCGGCTGGGCAGGGCGCCAACGAACAACAGATCGCGGCCGTCATTGGTGGTGCCGGTCTTGCCGTAGGCCCCCCCCCGCACCCAGGCGGCCGTGCCGGTGCCCCCCTCAACGACACCACGCAGCATCTGCTGCATGGTGCGGGCCGTGGCCTTGGGAATCACCTGGCGGCCGGCCCGTCCCAACCGGGCCACGGCCCCGCGGCAGCCGCCTGGGGACGGGCCGTTGCCGCCGGGTTGGCGGGCGTCCGAGGGCTGGCAGGTCTCGGCATCGGTGAGCTGGCGGATGCTGGTGGGGGCATGCCAGAGCCCGTCGTTGGCGATCGCCGCGTAGGCGCCGGTGAGTTCCAGCAGGGTCACCTCGCTCTGGCCGAGCACCAGGCCCGGCACCGGGCTGAGGGGGGTGGTGATCCCCAGGTCTCGGGAGGTGCGCACCACCGCGTCGAGGCCCACCTGGCGCGCCAGACGCAAGGCGGCGGTATTGCTGCTGATCGCCAATGCCTGGCCCAAGCTCAGGGACCCGCCGCAGCCGCTGTCGAAATGTTGGCCCTGCCAATCCAGCGGGCCACAGCCGATGCCGTCGCTCGGCCGTCGCCCCTGGCGCAGGGCCGTGAGATACGTCATCAGCTTGAAGGTGCTGCCGGGCTGGCGCAAGGCCTGGCTGGCGCGGTTGAACTGGCTTTGGCGATAGTCACGCCCCCCAGCGATCGCCAGGATGCCGCCCGTGCGGCTGTCGAGCAGCACGATCGCCCCCTCGCTGATGCCGGCGCCGCGGTTGGCGTCGATCCAGTCGCGCAGCTGCTGCTCCAGGTGCAGCTGCAGGGCCGGCTCCAGATGGGTCTCCACCAGGAAGTTGCCCTCGTCAGCCACATCCCGACCCACCAGCGACGCCAGGTCCTGCCGCACCTGGTCGGTGTAGTACGGCGCGGCGCGGCGCGAGGAGCCCCGGCAGGCGTTCGGGGCCAACACGATCGGCCGGCGCCGAGCGGCGCGGGCCTGGTCCTGGCCCAGCCAGCCGTTGTCGACCATCTTGGCCAGCACCCTGTTGCGCGATTCCAGGGCGGCGTCGGGAGCCTGGCAGGGGTCGAAGCCATTGGGGGAAGGCAGCAGGCCCACCAGCAGCGCCGCTTCATCCAGGCTGAGCCTGGCGGCCGGTTTGGCGAAGTAGTAGCGGGAGGCGTCCTCAAACCCCCAGCCCACTCCGAGGTAGACGCGGTTCATGTAGCTCAGCAGCAGATCGCGTTTGCTGAAGCGGGCCTCCAATTGCAGCGCCACCTGCAGCTCTCGCCATTTGCGCCCGAGGGTCTCCCCCTGGCCCACCTGCTCGGGGTACAGGCTGCGGGCCAACTGCTGGGTGAGGGTGCTGCCGCCCTCCAGCACACGGCCACCGATGAGGTTCATCACCAGGGCTCTGGCGGTGCCGATCGGGTCCACGCCCGGATGCCACCAGAAGCGGCTGTCCTCACTGGCCAGCAGCGCTTCCACCAGCTGCGGCGCAAAGCTGGACAGCTTGCCGAGTTCGCGGTGATGGCGGTCTTCGGCCGAGGCCACCGGCCGCCGCTGGCGGTCGTACAGCACAATCGGCCCGCGCACGCTGGCCAGGTTGCCGCGGATCGGCAGCCGCAGCACGGCCACGATCAACGTCAGGCCGCCGGCGGCGGCAAGCACCGCCAAGGCGAGGCTGAGGGGCCGCAGCAGCCGCCCCAAAGGCGCCGCGGCGGGCCGCAGGAACTCCAGCTCGGGCGGTTCGTCCTCGCCGGCGGGGGCCAACGCCACCCGATCGCCGTGGCAGAGCAGCACCTGGCGCACCCGCTGGCCCCGGCACCAGAGGCCATTGGTGGCGCCGCAGTCGCTGAGCAACCAGTGATCGCCGTGGCGCTCCAGCAGGGCATGGCGGCGGCTGACCGGCGGCGCGTCGATGACGATGTCGGCATTGCGGTCGCGGCCGATGCGGTAACAACTGCCCAAGAGGCTCCGCGGCTGCTGAGGGCCGGCGCCGACCACCCTCAGTTGGGCTTCACCGCCGCGCCCGAGGGCAAGGAGCCGCTGCAGGGGGCGCCGCAGAAACTCAGGAGTCGGCACGACGCTGACGGGCTCGCAGGATGTCGATGGCGAAGCAGAGCACCGCCAGGTTGATGGCCACATCGGCCAGGTTGAAGATCGGGAAGTGGATCGGAACTAATTCGAGGAAATCGACCACCTCTCCCAAACGCAACCGATCAAGGCCATTGCCGGCCGCTCCCCCGAGCAGGAAGCCAAACGCGAGGATCTGCCAGGTGGATTGGGGCGAATGGCGCACGAGCCAAACGACCAGAGCCACGCTGATCGCCGTGCTGAGCAAGCTGAGCGCGGCGCTGTTGCCGCTCAGCAGGCTGAAGGCGGCGCCGCTGTTCCCCACCCGCTGCAACCGCAACAGACCGGGCACGAACGCGCTGGAGACGCCGCGCGGGAGGTGCTGCAGGGCCAGGAGCTTGCTGAGTTGGTCGCTGATCAGCACCAGCGAGGCCAGCGCCAGGGCCGCCAGGCTGGCGGGATGGAGCCTCCCGTTCACGACTCCACCAGCAGCAGGCGCCGCAGCAGCCAGGCCAGGCTGCCCACGGCGCAGCAGAGCAGCAACTGGGGGAAGATGGCAAAGCTGTAGCCCAGCAACAGCGGCAGCAGAGCTCCCTCCCAGCGATGGGCCAGGCCGCCGAGCAGCAGGTTCGCCGCGCCGCAGAGCTGGATCAGCAGCAGGCCGATCGCCGCGGCCCCGGCCAAGGCCAGAGGGTCCTCCATACTGGACTGACGCCCCAAGCGGCCGGTGACCCAGGCGGCGGGCAGGAAGCCAGCCAGGTAGCCAAAGCCAGGATCGAGCAGGTAACCGATGCCTCCGCCTTCGTGGAACACCGGCAGCTGGAACAACCCCAGGCTGAGATAGGCGACGGCCGCCAGGATGGCGCTCCTGGGGCCGGCGATCAGGGCCGTGAGCAGCAGGGCCGGCACCTGCAGGGTGATGCCGAGGGGCTGGAGGGTCCAGCCCGGGGCGGCGGGGAGGGGGAATGCGGCGGGCACGAGGCCACCAGCCACGATCAGCAGCAGGCCGGCGATGGCGCCACTCCAGATGGCAAGGGTCCGCAAGCACGCTGGACAGAACTGCCGCCCATCCTGCAGCAACCGGGCGCCACTGAGAAGAGGCGCCACTGAGAAGAGGCGGCGATGCTCAGGGGACGGTGGGGTACAGCGGGAAGCGCCGGGTGTCCGGGCCATGACGGCGCCCACCATGACGGCGCCCACCGTGACGGCGCCAGCGGAGCGGATCGGGCGATACGGTCGCCATCAGCGAGACCCCGTGGACATGGCCAGCAGCAGCGACGCGATCGCCCCTGAGCAGCCCTCCCCGGAGCCGGGAGAGGGGCACTTCTCTGAACCCTCCAGCTCCCCTCCCGCCGTGGAGGAGCCCGGGCCGCCATCGAACCGGCAAGGCGAAGAAGCCGAGGCCAACGAGCCACCCCTGACCGCGGCGGAGCTGCCCCTGACCGCTTCAGAACCGGCCTTGCAACTGGGTCAAGCGGTGCGGCTGCGCCACGGGGTTCCTTACCTGCGCAGCGCCGAGCCGATGCCGATGCTGCGGCCTCCCGATCTGGTGGATCGCGAAGAGGTGGGCCAGGTTCAGGAGTTGCGCGGCCTCGCACAGGTGGCCGTGCGCTTCCGGCGCGGCTGTTTCCTGCTCGACGCCGCGGATCTGGTGGCGATCAGCGAGAGCTGAGGGGATCCGCCTGCCAGGCCGCCTCGGCGGCGGCAATAGCGTCCGCTGGGCCCACCAAGCTGAGCTGGGGCTGACGCAACCAGCGCTGGGCGGCCAGCTGCAGATCGGCCGGCCGCAGCTGGGCGGCACGCGCCAGGGCCTGATCGACGTGGTCGGCGGGCAGCCCTTGACTCAACACCAGGGCCTGTCGTTCGGCGATCTGGGAGCAGGTCTGGCGGCCCATGGCGTCCTGGCCGCGGAACTTGGCCAGGGCCAGCTCCAACTCCCGGTCGCTGAGGGGCTGATCC
>JBIIIX010000313.1:0-3418 GCA_044234415.1 Cyanobium sp. | reverse complement strand
ACAAGCCCGAACCGCAACAAGGTGTGGTCGATTGCCGCCAATGTGGCCCAGTTTCCTTCGCTTGGAGCCCATGGACGCTCCTCCAGGGCTTGGGCCAAGCACGCCAACTGCTCGCCATTGCACGCCACCGGAGCGTCGTAATGGGCGGGAACGACCCAGCGCAACCCGGGCAAAGCGGCCAGCTGGCGCAGCCACTCCAGCAGAGCGGGGCGGTTGCGCGGAAAGACCAAGCGCTCCAACACCGCCGCCACCTGCAGACGGGCGGGACCTGGCCCCACAAGCTGCTCGAACGCCTCCTCCCAACCCGGCTGCCAGGCGAAGGGATACACGCCAAAGTGGCTGCGGGGACCGCGGCATCCCGGGGCGAAGGCCCGGACTAGCACCGAGGCCAGCGGTGGTACCTGGAGCGGCGCCGGCCTCAAGAAGTTGGCGAACAGCGTCAAGCGTTGCCAGCCCCGTTGACGGATCGCCGGGTCATCGCTCAGCGGCTCGTCTCCGCGTTCGCGTCCATGGAACAGCAGCGGGGTCGGATCCAGATCGAAGAGGGCTGGCGCCTGCCGGGGAATCGCCACCAGGGCATCGGTCAGCAGCAGGGAGCCGCTGGCGCGATCGAAGCAGGCCACCTCGGTGAAGGATCCCAACCCGAGATCGATTGGACCCAGGGCCCGCCAGTCCAGCTGCTGCGGGAAGGGCACACCATCCTCGAACAGCACGCGGGTGCGGCCGCTCGGGAAACCGAGCCATGGGGAAGGGAGTTGGAACGGGAAGCTCCACTGCCCTGGCGCGACCCACACCTTGGCAGCGGGGAAGGCCCGGGCCATCGCCGGCACCGGCAGCTTGTGCTCCAGGCCGGAAGCCGTGGGCAGCACGATCGTATGCACGGGCCCCCAGCGCTGCTCGAGATCGCGAAGCTGCTGGATCACCTCAGCGGTAGCGGCCACTGGCGCGTAAAGCAGCAACCCCTGCTCCACCCGCAACACCGACATCCGAATCGGCACTGCCACGTACCAGACCCCCTGCAACTGCTCGAAGCCCCAGAGCTGATCGGGGACCAAGGTCCGGACCAAAGTGCGGCGCCGACCGTAGGGGTAGAGGGGCAGCAGCGGCCACCAGGGCCAGAACTGCTGCCGGGGGGAGGGAATGAGGGCCTGGGGCGGCAAGGATCCTGCTGAGCGACGCGGTGACAGAACTGGTTTGACCAGTGCGTGCCAGCGTAAGGAGACAGGGGCGGCGACACGGCAGCGGCACGGCGATGGCGAGGCGGGGCTTGGCCGAAGCTTTCGCCCTCCCGTGCTCGCCCTCAGCGGGATGGCCCTGAACGGCCCACACCACGGCCGGCTCAGGGGGCCAGGGCTCGGAGGAGACAGCACACAAGAAGCCCCCCGGCAGACGACCTGCCGGGGGGGGGGGGAGTGAGGGCGGAGACGCCTTCGAAGTGAGTGAGATTCAACTCAGGCCAACTGCACTCAGCCGGCCAACTGCGCTCAGCCGATCGCTGGAGCGGTCAGCGCCACAGGCGCGGCTTCGACGCTGGCCAGGTCGAGGGGGAAGTTGTGAGCATTGCGCTCGTGCATCACTTCCATGCCCAGGCCGGCGCGGTTGAGGATATCGGCCCAGGTGTTCAGCACCCGACCCTGGGAATCCAGGATCGACTGGTTGAAGTTGAAGCCGTTCAGGTTGAAGGCCATCGTGCTGACGCCGAGGCTGGTGAACCAGATGCCCACCACAGGCCAAGCGGCCAGGAAGAAGTGGAGGCTGCGGCTGTTGTTGAACGAGGCGTATTGGAAGATCAGACGACCGAAGTAACCGTGGGCAGCCACGATGTTGTAGGTCTCTTCCTCTTGGCCGAACTTGTAGCCATAGTTCTGGCTTTCAGATTCGGTGGTTTCACGCACCAGGCTGGAAGTCACCAGCGAGCCGTGCATGGCGGAGAACAGGCTGCCGCCAAACACACCAGCCACTCCCAGCATGTGGAAGGGGTGCATCAGGATGTTGTGTTCAGCCTGGAACACCAACATGAAGTTGAAGGTGCCGCTGATGCCGAGGGGCATGCCATCGGAGAAGGAGCCCTGACCGAAGGGATAGATCAGGAACACCGCGAAGGCGGCGGACAGCGGAGCGCTGTAGGCGACGCAGATCCAGGGCCGCATGCCAAGGCGGTAGGACAGTTCCCACTGGCGGCCCATATAGGCGGAGATGCCGATCAGGAAGTGGAACACCACCAGCTGGTAGGGGCCACCGTTGTAGAGCCACTCATCGAGGGAAGCGGCTTCCCAGATCGGATAGAAGTGCAGGCCGATGGCGTTGCTGGAGGGGATGACAGCGCCGGAGATGATGTTGTTGCCGTAAATGAACGATCCGGCAACGGGTTCGCGGATGCCGTCGATGTCGACGGGGGGGGCGGCGATGAACGCCACGATGTAGCAGACGGTGGCGGCCAGCAGGCAGGGGATCATCAGCACACCGAACCAACCCACATAGATGCGGTTGTTGGTGGAGGTGATCCACTGGCAGAAGCTTTCCCAGCTTCCAGTGCGGCCGCTGCGAAGGGCAGTGGTCATGGAGGAGGGCGATGAATCGCGGGTAATGATTCCCGGCGCGAGACCGGGCAGAGCAAGCCTAGGGCGAAGCGCTGAACAGACCACTGCCAGGACGCCTTAGCGAGGAAACTTTACAAGGCAACAATTATCTTCATGAAGCAATGTAAGCCTGATCAGGCTCCGGCGGCTGCCGCCGGGTTGGCCCGCAACCAGCCGCTGGCCTGCTGCAGGAAGCCATTCCATTCGAGCCGCTCGGCTTCGGCCGCCTTCGAGACCAACAGCGGCGCCTGGCGCTTCACATCCTCCAGATCCGGCGCTGCCACGCCGCTGCTCAGGGCCATGTAATCCGCCATGGCGTGGCTCACCACCCGGGTCAGAAAAGCCGCCGCCAGGGCTTGCAGGGCGGTGCCCAGCAGCCAGCCGGTGCCGTCCAGCCGCAACACCGCCAGCAGCGCCTGGCTGCTCCACTCCACCAACCCCAGCCCCAGGCAGGCCTGTCCCAGTTCGACGGCCACGGCCGAGAGCTGCTCGGCGCTCCAAGGGCAATCCCAGATCCGTGCCATCTCCTTCAGCATCAGGGCATTGGCCGCCACCATCACCACCAGATCGAGGCTGGCCAAGGGGGTCGCGGCCACGCCGGCGGCAACAAGCCACTGGCTGCGCTGCAACAGCGTTCGCCATTCACGGCGTCGCAGGGTCTCGAGCTCGGCCTGCCAGCGGCGATGCAGATCCTCCACCAGGCGCAGCGGCGTGGCCTGGCGCAGGGCCGGGGATTCGCGGTTGAGACAACGGGTCAAGGGCTCCAGGCTGGTGTCGAGGGAGGAGGTCAGGCCATCCCAGAGCAGCAGCCGCGAGGCGACCAGCTCGGGCCAGGAGCC